>JASGDZ010000228.1:0-2852 GCA_047606835.1 Microbacterium sp.
CGCCTTCACGACGCCGCGCAGTGCGAGCGCAGGGACGGATGCCGCCGGCTCGGCGCTGGACGCCTCCCCGGGGTCGTGCGCGGCATCCGCGTCCTCGTCGGGCTCGGCGTGCAGCGCCGCGGCGCCCTCAGCGTCCCCCTGCCCTTCGGCCTCGACTTCGACTTCGGCCTCGACTTCGACCTCGACTTCGGCTTCGGCTTCGACTTCGGCTTCGGCTTCGACTTCGGCTTCGGCTTCGGCTTCGGCTTCGGCCTCGACTTCGGCCTCGACTTCGGCTTCAGCTTCAGCTTCAGCTTCGGCTTCGGCTCCGGCGACATCCTCGACCACCGGGGCATCGAACTCAGCAAGCTCCGGCTCGGCGACCTCATCCCGCACCGGCGTCACCTGCGCAACCGACTCCTCGACCACCGCCTCGACCGTCGGGGCATCAGACTCGGCGAGCTCCGACTCGGCGACCTCATCCCGCACCGGCGTCACCTGCGCAACCGACTCCTCGACCTCCGCGGCGGGAAGCGGCGGTCTCGGCGGCACCAGGATCGTCTCGCCGTCGGCCTCGACGAGCTCGGCCGGCACCGGCGGCGGTGCGGACACGACGGCGTCCGGCGCGGCCTCCGTCTCAACCGCCGCCGGGGTCCGCGGCTTCGCCGGGGTGCGCGGCTTCGCGGGAGTCCGCGGCTTCGCAGGGGTCCGCGGTTTCGCAGAAGTGCGCGCCGCCGCCGACCTGCCCGACGCGGCGGGCTTGCGGGGCGTGCGCGCGCCCGACTTCGACGCCCCTGCGCCCGGCGCCTCGGACGCCTGCGCCGCCGGCCTGCCCACCGGCTTCGCCGATCCGGTTCCCGACTTCGCGGGGGGCTTGCGGGCCGGGCTCTTGCGCGGCACGGGGGCGCCCTTCTTCGCGGGCGCCGACGACGCATCGCCCTGCGTCGTCGGCTTCCGCGCGGGCAACGGCCTCACCGGCGCCTGAGCGCGCTCGACCGGGTCGGCGCGAGCGACGAAGGCGTCCTCGTCCTCCGGCTCGTGCGGAAGCGGCAGAGAGGCGGTCATCGATCCAAGGTACCAACCGAACACGACACTCTCGTCGCCTTCCCCCGACACCGCAGGTGCCACCCCAGCAAACTCCCAGGTCACGAAACGACAACGGCGCCCCGAGTGCCCTGCGGGCTCCCAGACCTCTTCGCTACCATGGTCCGAGCACGACGGGGTGTGCGCGCGGCTGCACGCCGCGACGTCCCCACCACTCCAGGAGCCATCTTGACTCTTCAGACCGTCATCCTCGCCGCAGGCATGGGCTCGCGGCTCGGCCGCAGCCTCCCCAAGCCGCTGACCGAGCTCGCCGACGGCCGCAGCATCATGCAGCAGCAGCACGACAACATCCGCGCCGCGTTCGGCACCGCCGCCCGCATCACGACCGTCGTCGGCTATCGAGCCGAGACGATCGTGGAGGCCTTCCCGGACGTCGACTACGTGTACAACGACCGCTACGACCAGACCAACACGTCCAAGAGCCTGCTGCGCGCCCTCGCCGCGACCGGTCGCGGCGGAGTGCTCTGGATGAACGGCGACGTCGTCTTCGACCCGCGCGTGCTGGGCCGCGCGATCGCCCACATCGACGCGGGCGAGTCGTTCGTGTCGGTGAACACCTCCAAGGTGAGCGACGAAGAGGTCAAGTACACCGTGACGGCCGAGGGGTGGATCGACCGGCTGTCGAAGACGGTCAGGGACGGCATCGGCGAGGCCGTCGGCATCAACTACATCTGCGCCGCAGACAAGCGCGCGTTCATGCGTCAGCTGCAGCGCGTCGGCGACCAGGACTACTTCGAGCGCGGCCTCGAGCTGGCGATCGCGGAGGACGGGCTGCGCCTGCACCCCCTCGACATCACCGACCTCTACGCCGTCGAGGTCGACTTCGCCGAAGACCTCGAACGCGCCAACCTGTTCGTCTGACCGTGTCAGGCCGACCTGTCTAGGCTGAGGCTGATGACGGCGAAGGTCCACAAGATCCACACCCTCCCCGACGACTCGCCGTGGGAGGGCGGCCTTGCGCCCGTCGGCTCACCCGAGCATCCGCGCGCGATCCGTGCGCTCGACCGCGTCATGGCCGTACAGCGGCCGGCCGTGCTCGCCCACCTGCGCGGCATCCGGCTTCGGCACCCCGACGCGACACCCGCCCAGATGGTGCGGATGCTGGAGCGCCGCTACCTCGCCACCGTCACCACCGGCGGCGCAGCCGTGGGGGCCACGGCGGTGATCCCGGGCATCACGACGGGGGTGACCCTCGCCCTCTCCGGCGTCGAGACGGTCGGCTTCCTGGAGTCGACCGCGCTGTTCGCGCAGTCGCTCGCCGAGGTGCACGCGATCCGGGTGGAAGACCCCGACCGGGCACGCGCCCTCGTGCTGACCCTCATGCTGGGGAAGGAGGGCACCGACCTGCTCGCCCAGCTGGCCGGTGAGGCGTCCGGCAGATCGATGGCTCGCCCGGCCTACTGGGGCGAGCTCGTGACGAAGACCCTCCCCCGAGCGGCGGTCGGGCCCGTGGTGGACCGCCTGAAGTCGGTGTTCATCGCGCACTTCGCCGCCAGGGCCGGTGCGTCGTGGCTGGGAAAGGCGCTGCCGTTCGGCATCGGCGCGGCCGTGGGCGGCGCCGGCAACCACGTGCTCGCCCGCCGCGTGGTCGTCACGTCGCGGCGGGCGTTCGGCCCTGCGCCGGCGCACATGCCGACCGAGCTCGAGCCGCGCGCCGGATCGGAGCCGCTCGAGCATCGCGCCGTGGACGGGCTGCGCCGCGCCGGCGGCGCGATCTCGGAAGCGGTCGCGCGCACCGGGGCGGCGGTCGCCGAGGCCGCGACACAGAC
>JASGDZ010000229.1:0-3770 GCA_047606835.1 Microbacterium sp.
GGACGACTACGGCGTCGTCGTCAACGAGCTCATCGGCCTCGCGACGACGGGCGGGAGCTCGCAACTCGCCGACGCGGCCATGCAGCTGCTCGGGGTGCTCGGCGTGGATCTCGACGGGCCGTCGATCGCCGACGGCTTCTCGGAGTCGCCCCTTGGGTGAGGCATCGGCGGCCCCGATGTCGCGCCTGGGCGAAGAACGACTGCGATACCGTGGCGGGGTTGCGGTGGGCGCCGTGAGACGGCGACGCTGGGGGGACACGTCCGAGGAGGCCCCATGTCCGTCGTCACCCCGTTCCTCTGGTTCGACGACGACGCGGAGGGAGCGATCCGCTTCTACACAGCTCTGCTGCCCGACTCGGAGGTGCTCTCGATCCAGCGGTACGCCGACGACCTGCCCGGGCTCGGCGGCAAGGTCATGCACGCGCACTTCCGGCTCGGCGGCCGCGACATGTTCGCGATGGACGCGGGCCCGCAATACCGGTTCACCGAAGCGGTGTCGCTGTTCGTCGACTGCCGGACCCAGGAGGAGGTCGATCGGTACTGGAAGGCGTTGACCGCTGACGGCGGACAGGAGCAGCCCTGCGGCTGGCTCAAGGATCGCTGGGGCCTGTCCTGGCAGATCGTGCCGGACAGGCTGACCCGACTGCTGCGCGACCCCGACCCCGACCGGGCGCACCGTGCTGTGCAGGCGATGCTGGGCATGCACAAGATCGACATCGCCGCGCTCGAGGCGGCGGCTGATGGCTCCTAGCATCCGACGTCGGGTGGATGTCCCGGCGCGCCGAGTGCTGTCGGCAGGGGTCGCGGGGAGCGTCGTGACTCTGATTCTCCTCGGGGCGTCGACCGCGCCGGCGATCTCCGCGTCCTCCGAGTCGACCGCCGATCCGCCGTCCGCCGCTGTGGTGCGGGCGATTCCGGCCGCCGCGAACGACCTCGCCACGAGCGCGGCGGCCATCGTCTCCGGGATGTCGCTGGAGCAGAAGGCGGCGAGCGTCGTGATGGGGCACCTCCCCACCACCGACGCCGCTGCGCTGAAGGACTACATGACCCGCACCGGCATCGGCGGGTTCATCCTGATGGGCGCCAACATCCCGCGCGACGAGAGCGCCTTGCGCGGCATCACGGCGTCGCTCACGGTCGATCCTGCGTTGCCGCCCCTCCTTGCGGTCGACGAGGAGGGCGGGGAGGTCGCGCGGCTGCCGTGGGACGACTTCGCGGGAGCGGACACGCTGAAGGGCGACCCGTCGGATGCGACGCGCGACGCGTTCCTCGGCCGCGGGGCGCTGGTGCAGCGCGCAGGCATCGGCGTCAACTTCGGGATCGTCGCGGATGTGGCCGCCCACGGCGGGTTCATCCTGCCGCGCGCCCTCGGCACGACCCCCGACGTCACGGCGGCGCGCGTCACGGCGGCGCTGGAGGGTGAGAGCGGTCAGGCGCTGTCCACCGTCAAGCACTTCCCGGGGCATGGCGCCGCCGCGGGCGACTCCCATGCGCTGATCCCGGCGACGGCGAAGTCGAAGAAGGCATGGATGAGCTCCGACGCGCTGCCGTTCCGCGCCGCGATCGCCGAGGGCGTCCCGTTGCTGATGTTCGGTCACCTCCGCTTCCGCGCGGTCGACACGGCTCCCGCATCGCTGTCAGCCGCGTGGCACCGCATCGCGCGCGACGAGCTCGGGTTCGCAGGGGTGACGATCACCGACGATCTCGGGATGCTGCAGGCCACCGGCATCCGGGCCTACCGCTCTCTCGTGAACAACGCCGTGAATGCGCTGAAGGCGGGCAACGACATGGTGCTCGCGGTGATGTTCACCGATGGCGGCAGCGCGCGGAAGCTGGTCGCCGGCATCGCCGCGGCCGTCGAGGACGGCACGCTGTCGATCGAGCGGCTCGACGAGGCGGCGACGCGCGTCGTGACGCTGCGGCTCCGGCTCGCCGCCGACGGTCGCGGCATGGTGCCCTGCGCGGACTGCGCGGCCGTCGATCAGCGCTGAAGGGCGTCGCGCGCCGGCAGCGCGGCGGTCATGGCATCGGCTCGATGAGCGCCGGCGAGTCGTTGCGCACGTTGCCGACCGCCTTCGACACGACGTGGTCGGCGAGCGTCGCGGCGACCGCGGGCGCGGCGTCGATGGCGGCGTCGAGGATGTCGCGCACGTTGCCGGCGGTCGGGTCGAGCCACGTGTCGGCGAACTCGGGCTCGAGCAGCAGCGGCATGCGGTCGTGGTCCGACCCGAGCTCCCCGATGGAGTCGCGCGTGAGGATCGTGAAGCTCAGCAGCCAGCGCGACGGGTCGTCGTCGGCCTTTCCGGCATCCCGCCACCACTCGTAGAGCCCGGCCAGGAACAGAGGCGCTCCGTCGGCGGGGTGGATGTAGTGCGGGATCTTCCGGACGCGGCCGTCGGCATCGGGGACGTGTTTCCACTCGTAGTAGCCGGTGGCGGGCACGACGGCACGCCGGCGCTGGAGCGCTGCGCGGAACATGGGCTTCGCCTCGATCTCCTCGGCGCGCGCGTTGATCGCCCGAGCGCCGATCGACACGTCCTTCGCCCACGCCGGCACGAGCCCCCAGCGCGCGGGCTCCAGCCGCCGCGTCGGCGGCGCGGTCTTGGCCGAGTCGAGCACGATGGCCACGCGGTCGGTGGGCGCCACGTTGTACGACGGCGCGGGCAGGTCGTCGGCCTCCACGTCGATGCGCAGCACCGAGACGAGCTCGGCGCCCACGTTCGCCACGACGAACCGACCGCACATGCCTGCCAGGGTACGCGGAGGGTGCGACATCCCGCGGGCGGTTGCCCGCGCCGTGTCCCGCCGTCGGCGAGCTCACGTCCCAGGCTACGACGGGGTGCGCAACTCGTCGTTCATGGCTATCGACCGCAGGATCTCCGCCGATCTGACGGCGACATTCGACAGCAGCGACGAGGTCAGTCCGTGGGTGTGCTCCACTCCGCCGTTGAGGAAGACGCGGCCGGGCAGTCCCGGCAACTTGAGACTGTAGTCCCGCTCGACCAGAGGAAGACCGTCGGCGTAGGCGGATGAGTGGTCGATCGTCGGACCCAGGAGCTCGCGCACGTCACCCGGCTCGAAGCCGGTGGCGAGGATGACGGCATCGACGTCGAGTTGCGTCGTCTCGTCCGTCGCCAGGCTGCACAGCGCGACCGACACCCGGTCAGGATGCTCCTGGATCTGGTCGAGGATGGTGGTGCGATGCACCGTCAGCCTCCGTCGTCCGCTCACGGTCTCGTCGTATTCGCGCCGGTATAGCTCCTCGATCAGCTCGGCGTCGACGGCCGAGTAGTTGGTCGAGCGGTGCGTGTCGACCAACCGGCGCTTGAACTGGCGAGGAGCGTCGTAGAACTCGTCGACCGAGGTGGCATCGAAGATGCGGTTGGCGAACGGGGTGCTGTCGGCGGGGGTGAACCCGAAGCGACGCAAGGAGATGTGGACCTGTGCGTTCGGATAGGCGTCATGGAGGTAGGCCGCGACTTCTGCGCCGCTTTGTCCCGAACCCACGACCAGAAAGCGACCGGCAGGAGGAGATCCGAGTTGGGCGAGGCTGCGTAGCAGGCCGTGGTTGTGGAAGACGCGCGGACCGCAGACGATGCCGGCCGGGATCGACGGGCGGAGCCCGACTCCGATCGCGACGTAGCGAGCCTCGACATGACTGACCGCGTCTCCCATCGCCTGCAGAGTGACGTCGATTCGTCCACCGCATTCGTTGATCGCCACCGCCCGGTGGCCATAGCTGACCGGCAGTCGGATCCTGTTCTCTGCCC
>JASGDZ010000230.1:0-9758 GCA_047606835.1 Microbacterium sp.
GCGACGGCCGACCCCGCCGCAGCAGACGGCGCGACGACCCCGGTGGCCCCGAGCACCTGCCGGGCCTTGCCGGCGCTCGCAGCCATGACCGTGACGTCGTAGTGGTCGGCGACCACCTGCACGGCGCTCGCGTAGTCGCGCCGACGACGCACGAGCGAGTACGCGATGATGCTCATCAGCATTCCGAGCGCGATGCCCACGAACATCACCCCGACGAAGGCCTGCACGGGCACCGACGACGACCCCAGCACGAAGAAGGCCGAGAACAGCAGCCCGAGCAGCAGCCCGTTGATGGCGCCGGAGCGCGCCGCGGTGGCGTAGCCGAGCCGCCCCGTGATGCGCTCGATCGAGCGCAGCCCGATGCCGACGATCGCGATGTCGCGCGCCGGGATCTCGGCCGCCATGAGTCGCGACACCGCCTTCTGCGCGCCCCCATAGTCCGAGAAGCTCGCAATGGTCTCGCCGACGGCATCCGACCGGCCCTGCGGAATCCCTCCCGACATGCTCATCACCCCATCCTCCCACGCCCGTCCGCCACCCCGGCCGACGCCGCACGCAGGTCTACGCTGGGACGGTGAGCACGCAAAGGGTATTCGTCGCGCGCCTGGCCGGGTGCGCGGTCTTCGACCCCGCGGGCGACCGGCTCGGCAAGGTCCGGGATGTCGTCGTCGTGTACCGCAAGGACGATCCGCCGCGCGTCGTCGGCCTCGTGTGCGAGATCCCCGGCCGGCGGCACGTGTTCGTCTCGATCGGCCGCGTGACCTCGATCGCCACCGGCCAGGTGATCACCACCGGCCTCATCAACGTGCGCCGCTTCCAGCCGCGCGGCGGCGAGGTGCGCATCCTCGCCGAGCTCATCGGCCGACGCGTGTTCTTCCGCGACGGCACCGGCGAGGCGCAGATCGAGGATGTCGCGATCGAGCGCAACCGCCTGGGCGAGTGGGATGTCGGGCAGCTCTTCCTGCGCAAGCCCAAGACGAGCGCGTCCCCCTTCGCGAAGGGCCCGACCACGTTCTCGACCTGGAACGACGTGCGCGAGAGCGCGGTGCCCGGCCAGGCGCAGTCGGCGGAACAGCTCGTGGCGAGCTACTCCGAGCTCAAGCCCGCCGACCTCGCCAACACGCTGCTCGACCTGCCCGAGGAGCGCCTGCTCGAAGTCGTCGACGAGCTTCCCGACGAGCGCCTCGCCGACGCGCTCGAGGAGATGCCCGAGGAGGAGCAGGTGCACATCCTCGAGGCGCTCGACGACGAGCGGGCCGCCGACATCCTCGACGCGATGGAGCCCGACGACGCGGCCGACGTGCTCGCGCAGTTCGGCGAGGACCAGCGCGAGGAGCTGCTGGAGCTCATGGAGCCCGAGGAGGCCGAGGACGTGCGCGCGCTGCTGCAGTACGGCCCCGACACCGCGGGCGGGCTGATGACGCCCGAGCCGATCGTGCTGTCGGCCGACGCCACGGTCGCCGAGGCTCTCGCGCTGATCCGCCGCCACGAGCTGCACCCGGCGCTCGCCGCCGCCGTGTTCATCACCCTGCCGCCGTACGAGACCCCCACCGGGCGCCTGCTCGGCACGGTGCACTTCCAGCGGATGCTGCGCTACCCGCCGCACGAACGGCTCGGCGCGATCATCGACGACACCGTCGACCCGGTGCTCGCGAACGTCTCGGCGGCGGAGGTGGCGCGCCTGCTCGCGAGCTACAACCTCGTCTCGATGCCGGTGATCGACCACGCGCACCGCCTGGTGGGCGCCGTCAGCATCGACGACGTGCTCGACTACCTGCTCCCCGAGGACTGGCGCTCGCACGACGAGCCCGAACCGGCGACGACCGCGAGCGCTCTGCCCGCTGGCAAGCCTTCCGGCGCAGGGAGGAGGCGCTGATGGCCCGCGCGACCCGCCAGCCGTCGCTGGACGCGCCCCGGGGGCGCACCGGCATGCTCAGCCGCACGCCGCAGCCGTCGCGCGACCGCTTCGGCCGCTTCTCGGAGTCGTTCGCGCGCGCGATGGGCACGTCGGCGTTCCTCATCGGCATGACGATCTTCGTCGTCGTATGGCTGCTGTGGAACACGCTCACGCCGCGCGAGTGGCAGTTCGACCCGCGCGAGTACAACTTCACCCTGCTCACCCTGATCCTGTCGCTGCAGGCGTCGTACGCCGCCCCCCTCATCCTGCTCGCGCAGAACCGGCAGGACGACCGCGACCGCGTGCAGATCGAGCAGGACCGCCAGCGCGCCGAACGCAATCTCGCCGACACCGAATACCTCGCCCGCGAGGTCGTCGCACTGCGGATGGCGCTCACCGACGTGCGGTCGGAGGTGCTCACGCGCGACGCGCTGCGGCAGGAGCTGAAGGCCGTCCTGGACCGGCTCGACGAGCGGGATGCCGGGGAGCCGGCCGCACCGTGACCGCCGAGGCCGCCCGCGCCGAGGCCGTGCGCACCGCGGTCGCCGCCGTCGCCGACCCCGAGCTGCGCCGCCCGATCGGCGAGCTCGGCATGGTGCGCGACGTGCACGTCGACGGGGCGCGGGCGCACGTGTCGATCGCGCTGACGATCGTCGGATGCCCCGCGGCGGCCCGGATCGAGCGCGACGTGCGGGATGCCGCGGCATCCGTCCCTGGCGTCTCCGCCGTGACGGTGGACGTCGGCGTGATGTCGGCCGCGCAGCGGCATGCCCTGACCGAGCGTCTGCGCGCCGGGCGCCCGGCGCGCACGATGCCGTTCGGACCCGATTCGCTCACGCGCGTGATCGCCGTGACGAGCGGGAAGGGCGGGGTCGGCAAGTCGACGGTCACCGCCAACCTCGCCGTCGCGCTCGCCCGGCGGGGTCTGGCCGTGGGGCTCGTCGACGCCGACGTGCACGGGTTCTCGATCCCGGGACTGCTCGGGCTCGTCGGTCCCGACGGCCGGGCGCCGCAGCCCACGCGGCTCGACGACCTCATGCTGCCGCCCGTGGCGCACGGGGTGAAGGCGATCTCGATCGGCATGTTCCTGCGCGCGGGCGACGGCGGCGCGGTCGCGTGGCGCGGGCCGATGCTGCACCGCACGGTGCAGCAGTTCCTCACCGAGGTGCACTTCGGCGACCTCGACGTGCTCCTGATCGACATGCCTCCGGGCACGGGCGACGTCGCGATCTCGGTGGGTCAGCTGCTCCCCCACGCCGACGTGCTCGTCGTGACCACGCCGCAGTCCGCCGCGTCGGACGTCGCGGTGCGCAGCGGCCTCGTCGCCCGGCAGACCGGGCAGCGCATCCTCGGGGTCGTGGAGAACATGGCAGGGCTCACCCTCCCCGACGGGAGCACGCTCGACCTGTTCGGCAGCGGCGGCGGCGGACAGGTCGCGGCGGCGCTGTCGACGGATGCCGAGCCGGTGCCGCTCGTCGCCTCGATCCCGCTCAGCCCCGCGCTGCGCGCCGGCGGCGACGCAGGGACGCCGGTCGTCGTCGCCGACCCCGACGACGCCGCGGCCGTCGCGATCGCCGGGCTCGCGGCATCCGTCGCCTCGACCGGTCGCAGCCTCGCGGGCAGGTCGCTGCCGGTCACGCCCCGCTGATCGGGCTCGGAGCCCGCACACGAGCCGGTGCAGGAGCGGACGGCGGGAGGTCGCTACGTCGCCTCGGCGTCGTACGGCGGCGGGTCGGCGGCGGAGAACACGACGCGGCCGATCGGCGCGACGCGGGTGGATGGCGCGGACTCCAGCGGAGGCGTTGCCGGAGCCGCCGCCACCGCCGAAGCGGGAGACGCCGGCGCCTTCGCCGGCGCGACGGGCGCATCGTCGAGGAGGGCCTCCTTGATGATGCGCCGCGGGTCGTACTGGCGGGGGTCGAGCTTCTTCCAGTCGACGTCGTCGAAATCCGGGCCCATCTCGTCGCGCACCCGGTCCTGTGCGCCGCGGAGGTAGTCCCGTGCGCGCCGCGTGAACTGCGCGAGCGCCTCGGCGACGCGCGGCAGCCGCTCGGGGCCGATGAGGAAGGCGGCGAGCACGCCGATCAGCAGCAGCTTCTCGAACGTGATGCCGGCGAACATGCACTCAGGTTACCGTCGCGCCTCCGGAGCGAGCGACGCGCGGCCGCTACTGTGGGGATTCGGAGGCGCACATGAGCGAACGCGAGGCGAACGCGAGGTTCGCGCATGAGTCCGTCATAGAACCCGACCACATCGCGCGGGCTCGCGCCCACGCGCTCGAGCTCGGCGCCGACCCGGTGAGCCCGCCGGTGGGGGCGCAGTGCGCGGTCGTCGCCGCCGCCACCGCCGCGCTCAACATCGTGGAGGTCGGCACCGGCGCGGGCGTGTCCGGACTGTGGCTGCTGCACGGCGCGCCGCGCGCGACGCTGACGACGATCGACACCGAGCCCGAGCATCTCGCCGTCGCACGCCGGGCGTTCCAGGAGGCCAAGATCCTTCCTGCGCGCGCCCGCTTCATCACCGGGCGCGCGCAGGACGTGCTCCCCCGCATGAACGAGGCTTCGTACGACATCGTGCTGGTGGATGCCAACGCCGAGCGCGTCATCGAGTATGTCGAGCACGGCCTGCGCCTCGTGCGCCCCGGCGGCACGGTGCTGGTCCCGCGCGTCCTGCACGGCGGGCGCGTCGCCGACCCCGTGCAGCGGGACCCCGCAACCGTGGCGTATCGCTCCCTCATCCAGGAGACGCAGAACTCGCCGGCCGTGATCGGGGCGCTGTCGATCGTCGGCGAGGGGCTCCTCCAGCTGACGACCGTGGTCGAACCGCGCGCGTAGGCATCCGCGCCCCGCAACGGCGCACCTCTTCGCCCCCGGCCTTCGCCTCCAACCCCTCGCCTCCGGCCTTCGCCGAGTCCACACATCCATCCCCGAAACCATCCTCCCGGGCGCCCTCGATCGATGGACTCGCGCGGGGATGGATGGACTCGGCAGCAGGATCGATGGGCTCGGCCAGGGATCGATGGGCTCGGCCCGGGATCGATGGGCTCGGCAGCAGGATCGATGGGCCCGCCGAGTCCACACATCCATCCCCGAAACCATCCTCCCGGGCGCCCTCGATGGATGGACTCGCGCGGGGATGGATGGACTCGGCAGCAGGATGTCGGGCCCACCCGCGGGCGGGCGCACACACGGAACGGCCGGGCCCGAGGGCCCGGCCGTTCCGACATCGAGAAGCAGTGCTACGCGGCGTTGACCACCGCACCGAGAGCGTCGTGGAGCTCCTTGGCCTCGGCGTCGTTGACCGAGACGACGAGGCGTCCGCCGCCCTCGAGCGGAACGCGCACGATGATCAGGCGACCTTCCTTCACCGCCTCCATCGGCCCGTCTCCGGTTCTCGGCTTCATGGCTGCCATCGCGGCTTCCTTTCGTCGGGGGTCTGCCCGCCAAGTCTATCGTCCCGGCGCCGACACAGCCGACCGGGACGGCTCAGGGGATCTGCCAGTACGTGTTCGCGAGCGCGTACATGTTGTAGATCCACCACCACTGTCCGAGCAGGCACAGCGCCAGCACGCTCAGCCGCCACGCCCACGACCGCGGCATCGCCACCGCCCCCCACAGCGGCGACAGCGGCACGAGGAGGCGGAACAGGCTCGACTGCGGGAAGAACACCGCGAGGAGGTAGCCGAGATAGCTCGCCGCCCACAGCCGCAGCTCGACGCCGAGACGGCGCACGTGCGGCTCGAAGAGCAGCACCGCCGCGATGGCGACGACGGATGCCGCGAGCACGACGTATCCGGCCGCCGCGCCGAGCCCCCACGACGTGAACCAGAACGCGACGGCCTGCAGGAAGCCGTCGAAGGGGAGGAAGACAGCCGACGCGTCGGCGATCCAGTTGCGCCGCCATGCGAGCTCCGTCGCGAGGTAGGCGCCGGGATCGCCCGTCACGAGCGCCGCGACGAGCTGCCACGAGAAGCCGACCGCCACCGCCAGCACGCCCAGCGCGACCAGGTGCGCGAGCTCGCGCGCCGGCAGCGGCTCGCTGCGTCGCCGCAGCCACCGCCAGCCGCCCACGAGACCCAGGAACAGCGCGAAGGCGAGCACGCCCGGACGGGTGTACCCCATGAGCGGGACGAGGAGGTACAGCCATCCGTACCGCCGCCGCAGCACGCAGCGAAGCGCGAGGAGGAGCCACAGCAGGAACAGGGACTCGGCGTAGCCGACCTGGAAGAGCGCCGCGAGCGGACCGCTGGCGAAGAAGAGGGTCGCCCACGTCGCCGTCGCGGCATCCTGCCGGTCGCGCAGCATGCGGTAGAGCACGACGCACGCGAAGTAGCCCGCCACGAGCGACACGAGGAAGGCCCCCACCCCCCACGATCCGAACGGCAGGCCGACGAGCTGCGCGAGATAGGCGTAGATCGGCATGAAGGCCCATTGGTTCTCGGCGACGAGCCCTGCGTCGGTGAGCGGCAGGGTCGTCGGATAGCCGTTGACCGCCGTGAACCAGTACCACTGCGCATCCCACGCGAGCACGAGGTCGCCGATGCCTGCGCCGTCGCCGAAGCGCGACAGCGGGCCGGACAGCTCCGCCGCGACGAGCAGGAACACGGTCGTCACGACGCGCGAGGCGAGGTAGAGGATGCCGATGCGCGCCCAGTCCGGCACGCCCCGCGCGGTCAGGGCGCCGTCAGCCACGCCCGCAGCCCGCGTTCGACGTCCTCGATCTGCGCGCACGGCACGCGCTCCTCGTCGTGGTGCGCGAGCGAGGCGTCCCCCGGACCGTAGTTCACCGCCGGCACGCCGAGCGCGCTGAAGCGGGCGACGTCGGTCCAGCCGTACTTCGGCCTGGCCTCGGCGCCCACGGCGGCGAGGAACTCCTGCGCGAGCG
This sequence comes from Microbacterium sp., assembly GCA_047606835.1. Classification (GTDB taxonomy): domain Bacteria; phylum Actinomycetota; class Actinomycetes; order Actinomycetales; family Microbacteriaceae; genus Microbacterium. The sequence continues at coordinate 6,782 of JASGDZ010000230.1, forward strand.
GTGCGTCGAGGCCGGGACGGGCGCCGGGGGCGATGTCGACGACCTCGGTCTCGAAGCCCGCGAACACGTCGCGCACGTGCGCGGCGGCCTCGTCGGCGGTGCGGCTCGGCGCGAAGCGATGGTTCACCTCGACCTCGCACGCGTCGGGGATGACGTTGCCGGCGACGCCGCCACGGATGCGCACGGCGTTGAGCCCCTCGCGATAGACGAGCCCGTCGACCTCCACCTTGCGCGGGCGATACGCGGCGAGCCGGTCGAGCACCGGCGCGGCGGCGTGGATCGCGTTCTCGCCCATCCACGCGCGCGCCGAGTGCGCGCGCACGCCGTGCGTGCGCACGACCGCGCGGAGGTTCCCGTTGCAGCCCCCCTCGACGGCGCCGTTGGACGGCTCCCCGAGAATCGCGAAGTCGGCAGCGAACAGGTCGGGGCGTGCCGCGGCGAGCCGGGTGAGTCCGTTGAGGTCGGCATCCACCTCCTCGTGGTCGTACCACATCCAGGTGAGGTCGACCCGCGGTGCGACCAGCTCGGCGGCGAGCTTGAGCTGCACGGCCACACCGGCTTTCATGTCCACCGTGCCGCGGCCCCACAGGTAGGCCTCGCCGTCGACGAAGACGTCGCGCGTGGGCACGTTGCCGTTGATCGGCACGGTGTCGATGTGCCCGGCGATCGCCACCCGCTGTGCGCGGCCGAGGCGCGTGCGCGCCACGATGGTGTCGCCGTCGCGGTGCACGTCCAGGTGCGGCAGCGCCGACACGGCGTCGTGGATGAGGTCGGCGAGCCGCGCCTCGTCGCCGGAGACGCTCGGGATGTCGCAGATCGTGCGGGTGAGATCGACGGAGGACTGGGACAGGTCGAGCGCCGGCATCCACCGAGTCTATCGAGCCCTCGCACCCCGCTAACCTGGGGGGATGGCACACGAACGCTGGGTGTGGGGCGTCGGTCTCGCGACGACCGCGCACGACGGCACGGTCCTCGACACGTGGTTCCCCGAGCCCCTTCCCGGTCGCGTCCCGCAGGGCCTGGACCAGGCCATCCCGCCGAAGAACCTCGAACGGCTCGCGGTGCCCGACCCGCGTCGCGCGGTCGACGTCGAGGTCGTCACGATCGAGGTCGACCTGGATGCCGCTCCCGCGTCGACCTCGGACGTCTACCTGCGCCTGCACGCGCTCTCGCACCGCCTCGTGCGCCCCAACGAGCTGAACCTGGAGGGCGTGTTCGGGCACCTTCCCGTCGTGGCCTGGACGAACGCGGGCCCGATGCACCCCGACGACGCCACGCGCCTGCGGCCGGAGCTGCTGCGCGACGGCATCCAGGTGCACAGCCTCGACAAGTTCCCGCGCCTGCTCGACTACGTCACTCCGCCCGGCGTGCGCATCGCCGACGCGAGCCGCGTGCGCCTGGGCGCGCACCTCTCCCCCGGCACGACCGTCATGCACGAGGGGTTCGTGAACTACAACGCCGGCACGCTCGGGGCGTCGATGGTCGAGGGGCGCATCTCGCAGGGCGTCGTCGTCGGCGAGGGCACCGACATCGGCGGCGGCGCGTCGATCATGGGCACGCTGTCCGGCGGCGGCACCCACACGGTGTCGATCGGCGCCCGCACGCTCCTCGGCGCCAACGCCGGCATCGGCATCTCGCTCGGCGACGACTGCATCGTCGAGGCGGGTCTGTACGTCACCGGCGGCACCAAGGTGGTGCTCGCCGATGCGGCGGCGCGCGCCGACGGGTCGCGGCAGACGGTGAAGGCGTCGGAGCTGTCCGGCGCCTCCGGCATCCTGTTCCGCCGCAACTCGCTCACCGGCGCCGTCGAGGCGATCCGGCGCGCAGGCGTCGGCATCACACTGAACGAGGCGCTGCACGCCTGACGGCGCACGAAGAGAAGGAGACGACATGAAGCGCATGCCCAAAGCGCTCTACGAGAGCGAGCTGCAGCGGCTGCAGGCCGAGCTCGTCAACCTCCAGGCGTGGGTGCAGGACACCGGCGCGCGCATCGTGGTGATCTTCGAGGGGCGCGACGCCGCGGGCAAGGGCTCCACGATCAAGCGCGTGTCGGAGTACCTGAACCCCCGCGTCACGCGCGTCGTCGCGCTGCCCACGCCCACCGAGCGCGAGAAGAGCCAGTGGTACTTCCAGCGCTACGTGCCGCACCTTCCCGCGGCGGGCGAGATCGTGCTGATGGACCGCTCCTGGTACAACCGCGCCGGCGTCGAGCACGTCATGGGCTACTGCACGAACGCGCAGTACCACCGGTTCCTGCACCAGGCGCCGATCTTCGAGCGGATGCTCGTGGAAGACGGCATCCTGCTGCTGAAGTACTGGTTCAGCGTGTCCGACGTCGAGCAGGAGAAGCGCTTCCGCTCACGCGCCGAGGACCCCATGCGCCGCTGGAAGCTGAGCCCGAACGACGTGCTGTCGATCACGCGCTGGGAGGACTACTCGCGCGCCAAGGACGCGATGTTCGTGCACACCGACATCCCCGAGGCGCCGTGGTTCGAGGTGCCGTCGGACGACAAGCGGCGCAGCCGCATCAACATGATCGCGCACCTGCTGTCGCGTGTGCCGTATCAGGTCGTCGAGCGCGAGGAGGTCGTGATCCCCGAGCGCCCGGCGTCGGGCGGGTACGAGCGGCCGCCGCGCAACCTGGAGGGCTACGTGCCGGATGTCGCGGAGCAGCTGATCCGTCAGGCCGCCGCCTCGGCCTGACGCGCGGCGCCGGCGCGAGCCGGGATGCCGGGGGATGGCGCGGATGTCGGAGGATCCGCGCGCAATCCTCCGACATCCGCTCCGTTCTCCGACGTTGCGATGGCGCGCAAGGCCCGCGGCCTTCGTCAGGCGCCCGGGTACCGCCGCTCGGGAGCGCCGACGTAGAGCTGCTGCGGGCGGCCGATCTTCGTCTGCAGATCGCGCTGCATCTCGCGCCAGTGCGCGAGCCAGCCGGGCAGCCGTCCGACCTACTACGAGCACCAGTCCGATCCGC
>JASGDZ010000231.1:0-5685 GCA_047606835.1 Microbacterium sp.
CACCTCGCTGCGCCCCGCGGTCGTTGAGCGAGCACGCCCTCCGGTCGTTGAGCGAGCACGCCCTCCGGTCGTTGAGCGAGCCGTAGGCGAGACGAAACGCGGCGACCGAGACGAAACGCAGCGACCGCGTTTCGTCTCGCTCCGCTCGCTCAACGACCGACAGCAGCGACCGAGACGCAGCGACCCGACGCGAGCCGGGCGCTGCGTCGGTTCGGAGCTCCGAAATGCTGGCAATCCGGGCGGCGGCGACGGCGCGGCATCCGCTCGCTGGCTAGCCTCGTAGGGTCCGCCCATCCACTGCCGCCCTCGGAGGCCAGCGTGAGCCCGCCCGCAACGCCCACGGATCGCGATCGACGGCGCTGGGCGCGCTATCTCGTCGACGAGCGCGCCGAGGCCCGCGTGTACCGCGAGCTCGCCGCACGGCGCACGGGGGAGGAGAGGTCGATCCTCGAGGCGCTCGCGGACGCCGAGGGCCGGCACGAGGCCCACTGGCTCGCGCTGCTCGGCGGGGAGCCGCCATCGCTTCCGCGCGCCTCGTTCGAGACGAGGGTGCTCGGCTGGATGGCGCGGAGGTTCGGCTCCATCTTCGTCCTCGCCCTCGCGCAGAACGCCGAGGGCCGTTCCCCGTACGACCGCGATCCGGACGCCTCTCCCGCGATGGCCGCCGACGAGAAGATCCATCACGAGGTCGTGCGCGGGCTCGCCGCACGCGGTCGACGGCGCCTGTCCGGCTCGTTTCGCGCGGCCGTGTTCGGCGCGAACGACGGACTCGTCTCGAACCTGGCCCTGGTGCTCGGCATCGGGGCCACCGGGGCGGCGCCGCGGCTCGTGCTGTTCAGCGGCATCGCGGGCCTGCTGGCGGGAGCGCTGTCGATGGGGGCGGGTGAGTTCGTGTCGGTGCGATCGCAACGCGAGCTGCTGGAGGCGACCGAGCCCAACGGCTACGCCGACGATGCTCTGCCGCACCTGGATCTCGACGCGAACGAGCTCGCCCTCGTCTACCGCACCCGTGGCATGCCCGAGGAAGAGGCGGTCGCGCGCGCCTATCGCGTCGTGGCGGCCGCGCAGGGCGCGGAACGGAGCGCGGCCCACACCGGCTCCATTCCCGTCGTCGACGCCCACGAGGTCGTCGGCGGCGCGTGGAGCGCGGCCATGTCCAGCTTCCTGTTCTTCGCCTCCGGGGCGGTGATCCCCGTGCTGCCGTGGATCTTCGGGCTGTCGGGCCTTGCCGCGGTGCTGCTCGCCCTCGTGCTCGTGGGCGTCGCCCTGCTGTCCACGGGTGCCATGGTGGGACTTCTGTCGGGCGGCCCGCCGCTGCGGCGCGCGCTGCGTCAGCTCGCGATCGGCTACGGCGCGGCGGCGATCACGTATGTCCTCGGGCTGCTCTTCGGCGTCACGCTGGGCTGACTGATCAGGCCCTGCTGGCCCGGCGCTGCGCGGTCGCGAGCTGCATGCCGGCACCCAGGAGCAGCTGCACGGCGGCCACGGCGACCACGACGGCGAAGGCGCCGCCCGAGCCGAACCGCTCTGCGAGCAGTCCCGCCACCGTGGTGCCGACGGCGAGGCCGAGCACGATGCCGCTCGCGGTGAACGTCATGACGATGCCGCCGCGCCCCTCCTCGGTGACCGAGCCCGAGACGCTGAACATCGTCAGCAGCAGCGGCCCTTGGAATGCTCCCGCGACGAGCCCCGCGACGACGACGGTGCCGGTGTGCTCGGCGAACAGCAGGAGCAGCGAGCCGGCGGTGAGTCCGGCTCCGGCGACCGTCCAGCGGATCCACGGGCCGATGCGCGCGGGCACCGCGACCATCGCGAGCGTGGTCACGGCCGACCCCACCGCCATGACCGCGTACAGCAGCGGGCCGGCGCCGGAGATGCCCTGTTCGTCGGCGAACGACGTCAAGCCCGTCTGGCTGCCCCCGAAGAAGATCCCCATCGCGAGGGCCCCGGCGAAGGCGACGCCGATGAGCAGGCGCGCCCGCGCGGCGCTCGCGGGCGCGCCCTCGAACCGCCCGCTCCTGGCCCGTGCCCGGCGCCGCGGCACGAGCCGGTGGCTCGGGTGGACGGCGAACCAGGTGACGAAGACCGCGACGAGCGCGCCAGACGCGACGACGGCGGATGCCGCCCCCGTCGTCACCGCGATGAGTCCGACGAGCGCCGGACCGACGATGTACACGACCTCGTCGACGACCCCCTCGAACGCGAAGGCGACGTGCTGATGCCGTGGTGCGATGACGAGCCAGCGTGCGCGCGACAGCGGCCCGACCTGCGGCAGGGCGAGTCCGGCGAGCGCGGCGAGCAGCACGGTCAGGGTGTCGGGGGCCGATCCCGCGGCCGCGCAGAACGCGAGCAGCGCCGCCACGTGCAGCACGACTCCGATGAGCAGCACGGGGCGCTGTCCGCGACGGTCGGTGATTGCACCGGCGAGCGGCGCTCCGGCGGCCTCGCCCACGGCGGCGGCGGCCGCAGCGATCCCGCCCACCGCGATCGACCCCGTGGCCGCACTCGCCAGGGTCAGGATCGCCAACGGCACCATCGACAGAGGCAGCCGCCCGAGGCTCGTCGCAGCGAGGTACGCCCAGCCGGCCGTGCGTGGCAGGTCCCGGTAGGCGGCGAAGCCCACGCGATCCCGCTGCGCAGATGCGGGCAGCGTGTCGGACGGATCCACGGAGGCGGAGGACGACTCCTCAGAAGACATGGGACTCCCTCTGGCGCGTCCCCCACCTGATCGCGCCCGAACCCTCGTGCAGCGCGGTCCTGCTCGCTGCACTGTGGGCGCCGTGCGGCGCCCGGCATCGTCGACCTCTACTCTATCGCCACCCGGCGGGAACCGTCAGCGTGGCGACGAGGCCCCCGCCGCTGCGGGCAGCGAGCGCGAGGCTGCCGCCGAGGGCGCGCGCGATCGTGTCGGCGAGCGTGAGCCCCAGTCCGGTGCCTGGTCCGGCGAGCCGCGTCTGTTCGCCGCGGTGGAAGGCCTCGGTGAGCCGGGCGACCTCGCCGCCGGTGAGGTCGCAGCCGTCGTTCTCGATCACCAGGTGCACGGCGTCGTCGTCCTTGTCCGTCGAGATGAGGATGCGCCCGTGGTCGCGGTTGTGACGGATCGCGTTCTGGACGAGGTTGCCGACCGCGATCCGCGCCAGCTCGGCATCGGCGGCGACGAACTCCGCCGCGTCGGGGAGCTCGACGGACAACCCGCGGGAAGCGGCCTCGCTCGCGTGCTCGCCCAGCGACGCCTGCACGATCGCCGCGAGATCGACCGGCGCCGCCTCCTCCTCCGCGGGTTTTCGAGTGCTGCGGGCCAGGGTGAGCAGGGCGGAGATGAGTCGTTCGCTGCGTTCGTTCGCCTCCAGCGCCCCTCGCACCGCGGGTTCCAGCTCGGTGGGCACGCGACCCTGGGCCAGCGGGATCTCCAGCAGCGTCCGCGTCGTCGTGAGGGGCGTGCGCAGCTCATGGGACGCGCCGGCGATGAAGCGGTCCTGTCGCTCGAAGGCGTCGTCCAGGCGATCGAGCATGCCGTCGATGGTGTCTCCGAGCTCCTTGATCTCGTCGTCGGGGCCGGGCAGGTCGAGGCGGCGGTGCAGGTCGTCGCGGGTGATGTCGCGTGTGGTCGCGGTGATCCGGGCGATGCGGTCGAGCGAGCGCCGGGACAGCCACCACGCGGCGAGCACCGCGAGGCCGGCGAACGCGACGAGCACGACGATCGACCACAGCAGCAGACCCGAGAGCACCTCTTCGGAGAGCTGCGTGGTCTGCTGCACGACGATGCCGACGCCGCCGCCTCCGATGTCGACCTCTGTGCCGGCGCGGCCGGTGCAGTCGACTCCGACCTCGTCGCCGGGGGACGACGTGCCCTCGGTGATGGTGGCGGTCTGGTCCCCGGAGCTGACGCAGCCGGTGGTGATGGTGCCGATGCCCTGGGCGAAGAGCTGCTGCACGAGGAGGTACTGCACCCCGAGCAGGACGACACTCCCGGCGATGAACACCCCGGCGATGAGCGCGGCGAGACGGGCGCGGAAGCCCCAACGCCTCCGCCGGGTCGTGTGCTGGATCTTCACGGGGCGAGCTCGATCCGATAGCCGTGGCCCGGCGCGTTGTCGATCGGGTCGGGATGTCCGAGCTTGCGGCGCAGGGTGTGGATCGCGGCCTTGACGACGCCCCGGCCCCGCTCGTCGCGGGTCGCCCACACGTCGTCCAGCAGTTCGTCGACGGTCATCCAGCCGCCCCGGGCGGTCAGCAGCGATTCGAGCACGCCGTACTCCTTCGGGGTCAGTCGCAGCGGGCGCCCGTCTCGCTCCGCGGCGCGGCGCACGGTGTCGATGCGCACCCCTGATGCTTCCAGGATCGTCCCTGAGCCGCCGCGGGTTCGCCGGCCGAGGGCGCGCAGGCGTGCGAGGAGCTCGACGTACGCGAAGGGCTTGGGCAGGTAGTCGTCGGCGCCGAGGTCGAGCCCGGCCACCCGATCGTCGATCGTGCCCGCCGCCGTGAGCATCAGGATCCGCACCGGATGCCCCTGCTCTCGCAACACGCGACACACGGCATCGCCGGCCAGCTGCGGCAGGTCGCGGTCGAGGATCATCACGTCCACCTCGGCCGCCGCGGCGCGCGCGAGCGCGGCGCGGCCGTCGTACGCGACCTCGACCGTGTAGCCCTCGCGTCGCAGCCCGTCCGCAAGCCCGTCGGCCAGCTCGCGCTCGTCCTCCACCAGCAGCAGCCGCATCCCGCCTCACCTCGCTCCCGGTTCCAGCATGCCCGCCCGCGGTCAAGTGCGGGTCAAGTCGACCATGACCCGCACCGAACCGACGCGACGCGAGCGTGGTGGGGTGCCCGGAGGTCGGGCCGGACGACGAAGGGACGCCGCGATGAGCACGAGCACGACGATGAGCAGCAGGATCGGGATCGGCGTCGCCGCTGCGGGCCTGCTGATGCTGGCGCTGGCCGGGTGCGCCCAGGCGGATCCCGAATCCCGCGAGACGGCGGACGGGGCCTCGGCGCAGTTCGTCGCGTGTCTGAAGGCCGCGGGCGTCGATGCGAAGATCTCCGATCAGGGCTACGTCCTCGTCAAGACCGGCACGCAGACCGACGGCTCGATCAGCAGCAGCTCGGACGACGGCGGCGAGGCGCCGATCATGATGGTCGGTGACGGCGACGGCAGCTCCTGGGTCGCCGCGCAGTCGTCCGCGTACTTCACCGCCGACCCCGACACGCAGGACGCCTATGCGGGCTGCGAGGCGGAGCATCCGGACTTCGCCCAGCCGGAGTACGACCCGGCCGACGACCCGCAGACGCAGGAGCAGCTGGCACAGCAGGAGGCGGCCGCGCTCGAGTTCGCCCGGTGCGCCCGCGACGAGGGGTTCGCGTGGGTCGCCGACCCCCAGCCGGACAACGGCGCCATCGTCTTGCCCAGCAGCCTGACCGAAGCCGACTTCCGATCCCTCCTGAGCGCCTGCTGGGATGCCGAGAACCCGGGCCTGGCCTGGTCGCTCCCCGAGGGCGAGCTGGGCTTCGACTGGCAGGCGGTACTGGAGGAGTTCACCGGCGACGTCACGTCGGGCAGCAGCTCGATCAGCGTCGGCGGCGACGAGTGAGCCGCCGCCGCACCGGCGCCTGGATCGCGGGAGTCGTCGTGCTCGCACTCGTCGCAGCCGGCGGCACCGCCTGGCTCCTGCGGCCCTGGGCGGCGTGGAC
>JASGDZ010000232.1:0-4129 GCA_047606835.1 Microbacterium sp.
GCACCCGGTCGGGGCGTGGGGGCTCGCCTGCGTGTCGGCCGCCTTCTTCGGCGTCTACATGCTCGCGCGGGCGGTCGGGCTCGCGCTGCGCGTGCGCGGGCGGGCGTGGATGACGGCGGCGGTCTGACGGGGGCGCGCCGCCACGGGCGCGCCCCCGTCCGAGCGACTACGGCCGGGTGCCGTTCTGGCCGCCGCCGCCGCCCTGACCGCCACCCTCGCCGCCGCCGTCGGGCGTCGATCCGGCGGTCGGCGTCGTCGTCGTGTCGACGCCCACCGTGAGCGAGAGGACGTAGCCGGAGGTCACGTCGCCTGTGGCCGTCGCCAGCTGCAGAGCCCCGCTGTCGTCGCCGAACACGTTGTCGCTGGCGAGGGTGATGTTGGAGAGGTTCTCGGCCGAGCCGCTGTACCGCGAGTCCTGGTAGACGAGGTCGCAGGCGTCCTGGGGGAGGGCGACCTGCGACGTGGCGATCGCGTTCGTCGAGTCGGTGATCGAGTCGACGTCCGGGTAGACCTCGAAGTGGATGTGCGGCCAGCGGCCCGAGTAGCAGCCGGGGTAGATCGACGTGAACGACACGAGCCCGTCGGCGTCGACGACCTGCACGCCGCGGAGGTACGTCTCGTTCACGATGCTCTCGGAGTACATCGAGTACTCGCCCCCCGACGTGCAGTGCCACGCGTACACGGCCGCGCCCTCGAACGGCGCGTTGTCGTTCGCCATGTCGAGGATCGTGAGGTTCAGCGTCAGCGGCACGCCGTCGGCGGTCGCGCCGCCGTCGAGGCTGGTGCGGATGTCGCTGCGCACGATGCCCGACTGCTCCAACACGTCGGGTCCGTTCGAGCCGTCGCCGGGATAGGGGCCGGCCGTCTCGTCCGGGATCTCGCCGTCCACCGTGCCGGTGGTGGTCGTGCTGCTGTCGCTCGTGGCCGTGTTGCCCGTCGAGCCCGACGACGCCGAGGAGGAGGACGCCGAGGGCGTCACCGCCGAGCACGCGGCGAGCGCCACGGTGCCGACGCCGATTCCGACGAGGCTGAGCACTCCCCGCCTGGTCAGGAGCGTGCCGATGTCGAAGGCGGCGCCCTGGTCTACGACCTCCTCCTCCGGGTGATCGAGGAGCCGGCCCTCGAAGGCCGGTCCTTGCGGCGTCTGCTGGGGTTCGGGAATGCGGTTCATGCTACGAGTATGGCGGCCGCACCCTCCGGCGCGCTCGGTTTCCACTATGGCTTTCCTATGCGCGGTGGGATGCCGGTGGCCCCGCTCACGCCCAGCGCCGGCACCACTCGTGCATCACGACCGCCGCCGCGGCGCCCGCGTTGAGGGAGCGGGTCGAGCCGTGCTGCGCGATCTCGACGACGAGGGATGCCGCCGCGAGCGCCTGCGGGGACAGTCCCGGCCCCTCCTGCCCGAACAGCAGCACGCACCGCTCGGGCAGGTCGACGCGGTCGACGCGCACCGACCCCTCGACGTTGTCGACCGCGACGATCGGAAGGCTCCGCTCGGCCGCCCACGCGAGAAGGCCCGCGAGGTCGTCGTGGTGCAGCACGTGCTGATAGCGGTCGGTGACCATGGCCCCGCGCCGGTTCCAGCGCCGCCGCCCCACGATGTGCACCGTCTCGGCGAGGAACGCGTTGGCGCTGCGCACGATCGAGCCGATGTTCAGGTCGTGCTGCCAGTTCTCGATGGCCACGTGGAACGGATGCCTGCGCGCATCCAGGTCCGCGACGATCGCCTCCATCGTCCAGTAGCGATAGGCGTCGACGACGTTGCGCCGGTCGCCCTGCGCGAGCAGCTCGCGGTCGTACCGGGGGTCGTCGGGCCACGCGCCCGGCCACGGCCCGACGCCGTGCGCGGGAAGGTCCGGCTCCTGCTCACCCTGCACCGCGCCATGCTATCCCGCGCCGCCGGGCCGCCCGCGGACAGTCTTTCGGCACACCGAAAGATCCACTATAATTTCGGTGTGCCGAAAAGGATGGGGACGACGGCGTCCGCCCCGCGCGCCACATGGCTCATCGGCCCCGCGCTCGTAGCGGGCGTCGCCTACCTCGACCCCGGCAACGTCGCGAGCAACATGACCGCCGGCGCGCGGTTCGGCTATCTGCTGGTGTGGGTGGTCGTGCTCGGCAACGCGACGGCGTGGCTCGTCCAGTACCTCTCCGCCAAGCTCGGCGTCGTCACCGGGCGGAGCCTTTCCGAGACGCTCGGGCGCCGGCTGCGCAGCCCCTGGGCGCGACGCGCGTACTGGCTGCAGGCCGAGCTCGTCGCGATGGCGACCGACATCGCCGAGGTCATCGGCGGAGCCGTGGCGCTGAACCTCCTCTTCGGGCTGCCGCTCGTGTGGGGCGGTGCGCTCACGGGCGGGGTGTCGCTCGCTCTGCTGCTCGTGCAGTCCCGCGCGGGGGCCCGCCCGTTCGAGTTCGTCGTGATCGGGCTCGTCGTCGTCATCGCCGTCGGATTCACGGTCGGCGTGTTCGTCGGCCCGCCCGACCCTGCCGGGGTCGCCGGCGGCCTCGTGCCGCGGTTCGAGGGCACCGGATCGGTGCTGCTCGCAGCATCCATCCTGGGCGCGACGATCATGCCGCACGCCATCTACGCGCACAGCGCTCTCGCGCGCGATCGCTTCGCTCCCCCCGCCGGCCGGGAGGGCGACCTCGCCGAGCTGCGCGGCATCCCCACCGCCCGACTGCTGCGCGCGACCCGGTGGGACGTCACGATCGCGATGCTCGTCGCCGGCACGGTGAACGTCTGCATCCTGCTCGTCGCGGCCGCCGCGCTCGCGGGCGTCCCGGGCACCGACAGCCTGGAGGGCGCCTACGCGGCGCTGCGCGACGGCATCGGCCCGACCGTGGCCGTGCTGTTCGCGGTGGGCCTGCTCGCCTCGGGGCTCGCGAGCACCTCGGTGGGCGCGTACGCCGGGGCCGAGATCATGCACGGGCTGCTGCGCGTGCGGGTGCCCCTGGCCGCGCGGCGGCTCGTGACCCTCGTGCCCGCCCTCGTCGTCCTCGCCGCCGGCGTCGACCCCACCCTCGCGCTCGTGCTCAGCCAGGTGGTGCTGTCCTTCGGCATCCCGTTCGCCCTCGTGCCGCTCGTCCGGCTCACCGCGGACGCCGACGTGCTGGGCCGCCACCGCAACCGGTCCGTCACGACGTGGGCGGGCATCATGGCATCCGTCTTCCTCATCGCGCTCAACGGCGTGCTGCTGTGGCTCGTGCTCACCGGGTCCTGACGTAGCCTGGTCGGGTGCCGTCCGCCGCGATCGACGACTACCTCAAGGCGATCTACCACCACACCGAGTGGCAGGACGAGCGCATCACGCCCTCCCAGCTGGCGGCGGAGCTGGGCCTTGCGCCGTCGAGCGTGACCGAGATGGTGCACAAGCTCGCCGCCCAGGGCCTCGTGACGCATCGGCCGTACGGGCCGATCGCACTCACGCCGGCGGGCGAGCAACGCGCTGCGGCGACCATCCGGCGCCACCGGCTCGTCGAGACGTGGCTCGTGCGCGAGTTCGGCTACGCGTGGGACGAGGTGCACGACGAGGCAGAGATCCTCGAGCACGCGATCAGCGACCGGTTCCTCGACCGCATCTCCGAGCGTCTCGGCCACCCCGCGTTCGATCCGCACGGAGACGCCATCCCGGACGCCGCAGGGCGCGTGCGCCGCGAGGGCTTCGTGCTGCTGCGCGAGGCCCTCGCCGGCCACGAGGGCCACGTGCTGCGGGTGAGCGACCGCGACCCGGCGCTGCTGCGCGCACTGGAGCTCGCGGGCGTCGACGTCGGCCGGTCGGTGCGGGTGACGGATGCCGCGACCCTCCTCCTCGGCGACGTCGAGGTGACGCTGCCCGCCGGCGCGGCCGACGCGGTCTGGCTCACGGCCTGACGGGTCGGACTCGCGCCCTCAGCGGCGCGACGCCCTCGCGGCCTCAGCGGCGCGACGCCCTCGCGCCCTCAGCGGCGCGACGCCCTCGCGGCCCTCGCGAACGGCCAGCGCACGCCGGTGGCCGCCGCGCGGGTGTGGGAGGCGTGCGAGGCGGCCACCGGCGTGCGCTGGCCGTTAGCGAGGGCCGCGAGGGCGTCGCGCCGCTGAGGGCGCGAGTCCGACCCGTCAGGCCGTGAGCCAGACCGCGTCGGCCGCGCC
>JASGDZ010000233.1:0-11441 GCA_047606835.1 Microbacterium sp.
GGCCCGCCAGGCGGCGAGGACGGCCGCCGCGCGCCGCAGCCCGGCCTCGTCGCGCACGAGCCCCGCGTCCGCCCACATCAGGTCTTGCAGCGCCCGGCGCGAGAACGCGCCGACGCTCTCCGCTCGGTGAGCGAGGCGCGAAGCGCCGGGACGGAACGCGGAGCCCGGCGCGGGCTGCGCGGGTGGGGCGGCGGGATGCCGCGGCCAGGCGTCCGAGGCCGTGTCGGCGGCGATCGCGTCGCCGGCGCGCGCACCGAAGACCGCGCCTTCCAGCAGCGAGTTCGACGCCAGGCGGTTGGCGCCGTGCACGCCGGTGCGGGCGACCTCGCCGACCGCGTACAACCCCGGGATGCTCGTGCGGCCGTCGAGGTCGGTGACGACGCCGCCCATCAGATAGTGGGCCGCGGGGGTCACCGGGATCGGCTCGCGCGCCCAGTCGAGCCCGCGCTCGCGCACCGCGGCGTCGATCGTGGGGAAGCGCCGGGCGAGGAAATCCGCCGTCTCGGCGGGGGTCGGGCGAAGGTGCGTGGCGTCGAGGAGCACCGCCCGCCCGCCCTGCAGCTCCATGCGGTGTGCGATCGCGCGCGCGACCACGTCGCGCGGCGCCAGCTCGCCGTCGGGGTGCGCGTCGAACGCGAAGCGGCGGCCGGACTCGTCGACGAGCGTCGCGCCCTCGCCGCGCACCGCCTCGGACACGAGGAACGAGTCGCGCACGGCGGTGGCGTCGGCGTCGGCCTCGCCTTCCAACACCGTGGGGTGGAACTGGAAGAACTCCAGATCGGCGACCTCCGCGCCCGCGCGCAGCGCCGCGGCGATCCCGTCGCCGGTGGCGACGGGAGGGTTCGTCGTATGCGCGTAGAGCTCGCCCGCGCCGCCGGTCGCGAGCACGACCGCGTCGGCCGGGAGGGTGAGCCGTGTACCGAGGATGCCGGGGGCATCCCCGACGAGCAGCTCGACCCCCGCGACCCGAGCGCCGCCCGGGTCGTCTGCGCCGCGGGCACTCGACCACCGGTCGGACGCGGGGGCGGGCGCGACGCCCGCGGCGACGACGAGGTCGATGAGGAACGCGTGCTCGACGACGTGCACGTCGCTCGCGCGCAGGCGCGCGACGAGGGCCCTCTCGATCGCGGTGCCGGTGGCATCCCCGCCCGAGTGCAGGATGCGCGGGTACGAGTGCGCCGCCTCCAGGCCTTTCACGAACACGCCGTCGGCGGCGCGGTCGAACGCGACGCCGAGGTCGACGAGCTCGCGGATGCGGGCCGGGCCCTCCTCGGCGAGCACACGCACCGCGTCGGGGTCGCCGAGCCCGGCGCCGGCGACCAGCGTGTCGCGGATGTGGTCCTCCACGCGGTCGTCGTCGAACATGACGCCCGCGATGCCGCCCTGTGCGAAGCGCGTGTTGGCGTGCTCCAGCACGTCTTTCGTGACGAGCGTCACGCGGCAGCCGTGGTCGGCCGCGTGCAGCGCGGCGACGAGCCCGGCGATGCCGGAGCCGACGACGACCACGTGCACCGCCGGTCCCTGAGCCCGTCGAAGGGTCATGACGCACTCTCCCACCCCGCGGCGACGGCGGGGGGTGCGGCGGGCGGCTTCGCCGCCAGCATCCGCTCCAGCGCGATCCGCGCGGGCTCGGCCACCGACGCCGGCACCGTGATGCGGTTGGCCACCTCGCCGGCGACGAGGCCCTCGAGCACCCATGCCAGGTAGCCGGGGTGGATGCGGTACATCGTCGAGCACGGGCAGATCACCGGGTCGAGGCAGAAGATCTCGTGCTGCGGGTGGGCGGCCGCGAGCCGCTGCACGAGGTTCACCTCGGTGCCGATCGCGAACGCCGTGGGATCCGGGGCACCCTCGATCGCGCGCCGGATGTAGTCGGTCGAGCCCGACTCGTCGGCGGCATCCACCACCGCCATCGGGCACTCCGGATGCACGATCACCCGCACGCCGGGGTGCTCGGCGCGGGCCCGGGCGATCTGGTCGACGGTGAACCGGCGGTGCACCGAGCAGAACCCGTGCCACAGGATGACCCGCGCGTCGGCCAGCTGTGCCGCCGACGAGCCGCCGAAGGGCTTGCGCGGGTTCCACAGCGGCATCCGCTCGACCGGCACGCCCATCGCCTTCGCGGTGTTGCGGCCGAGGTGCTGGTCGGGGAAGAACAGCACCCGTCGCCCGCGCGCGAACGCCCACTCCAGCACGGTCTGCGCGTTCGACGACGTGCACACGATGCCGCCGTGGCGGCCGACGAACCCCTTGATCGCCGCCGACGAGTTCATGTAGGTCACCGGGATCACCGGCACGAGTCCGTCGGCGTCGGCGGCATCCAGCGCGCCGTAGACCTCCTCCAGCTGCTCCCAGCACTCCTCCACCTCGTCGATCGAGGCCATGTCGGCCATCGAGCAGCCGGCGGCGAGGTTCGGCAGGATGACGGCCTGCTCGGGGCGCGACAGCAGGTCGGCGGTCTCGGCCATGAAGTGCACGCCGCAGAACACGATCGCCTCGGCCTCGGGGTGCGCCTTCGCGGCATTGGCGAGCTGGAACGAGTCGCCCACGTAGTCGGCGTGCACGACCACCTCTTCGCGCTGGTAGAAGTGGCCGAGCACGACGACGCGGTCGCCGAGCGCGGACTTCGCGGCGCGGATGCGGCTCGCGAGCTCGTCCTCCGACGCCTCGCGGTACTCGCGCGGGAGCTCCCCCTGACGGGGGGAACCGGCCGGGATGACGTCGTCCATCGACGAGCCCGGGCCGTAGCCGGGGCGGGCGTCGAAGTCCCACGGGCCCGCGGCGAGGTCGGTCGTGCACGTCGAGGGGCCCGCCGCGCCGGCAACGATCGCCTGGATCTCGTGGTCGACGCTCGGGTCTGGGGGGCGCGGCGTCAGGGTGATGTTGACGGCGGACATGCCGGCTCCTTCACGTCGGGAGCGGGCCGCGGTCGGCCAGCTCGACATCTTGGTCGTAGCGGTACAGCCGCGCCGGCCGATGGCTGCCGGTGCGGAACGACTCGGTGGGGATGAGGGTGCCCGAGCTCTCCACCTGGCGGCGGAAGTTCGGCGGGTCCAGGCGCCGCCCGAGGATCACCTCGTACACCTCGCGCAGCTCGGCGAGGGTGAAGCAGTCGGGCAGGAACCCGTGCGCGATGCGGCTGTACCCGACCTTGTTGCGCAGGCGCCAGAGGGCGTAGTCGACGATCTGGTTGTGGTCGAAGGCGAGCTCCGGCAGCCCGGACGCATCGAACCACTCGGTGTTCTCGGGGGCGGCGGGTGTCTCGTCCTGCCGCACGAGCGCCCAGTAGACGATCGAGACGACCCGGCTCGGGGAGCGCCCGACATCCCCGAACGCGTAGAGCTGCTCGAGGTAGCTCGGCGCGATGCCGGTCGTCTCGGCGAGGGTGCGGGATGCCGCATCCTCGAGGTTCTCGTCCTCGCGCAGCCAGCCGCCCGGCAGCGCCCAGCGGCCGGAGTGGGGATCCCGCGTGCGGGTGACGAGGGGGAGCGCGACCTGCGCGTCGTCGCCGACGCGGCGCAGCGTGAAGATCACCGTCGAGACGGCGACGTCGATGCCTGTTCGTGTCATCATGACCATTACCTCTGGGATGATCTTAGTGTCACAGCGACATGAAGCGCAAGCCGGGCGCTGCTTCGCCGAGACAGCTCGTTGCGCGGCAAGCGCGGGTGCGTCTGTCGCGCAACGGCCTTTCTCGCGGGCGACGCACGGCCCTCGGCCGGGGCGGATAGGTTGGATGCGTCGCGAAGCCGCGGCGACGAGGGGGAGGGCGCTGTGATCAAGGCCACCGTCATCGTGCCCACCTACCGGTCGAACGAGCACCTCGACGAGCTCGTCGCGAGCCTGGATCGCCAGACGCTGCCGCAGGACGAGTTCGAGGTGCTGCTGATCGACGACGGGTCGCCCGACGACACGTTTGCGCGCCTGCAGCGCTTCGCCGCAGACCGTCCCAACTACCGCGCGCTGCAGCTTCCCCCCTCGGGCTGGCCGTCGATCCCGCGCAACCGCGGCGTCGACGAGGCGCGCGGCGAATACGTCGTGTTCCTCGACCACGACGACCGGCTGTTCCCCGACGCGCTGCGCGCCGCGCACGCGCTGGCGACGCGCACCGGCGCCGACGTCGTCGACGGCAAGGAGTCCAAGAGCAGCACGCCGAGCTGGTGGATGCGCGAGACCACGACGAACGTCGACAACGCGATCGGCTGGACCGACCGGCATCCTCTCCTGCCGATGAACCCGCACAAGATGTTCCGCACGGCGTTTCTGCGCGAGCAGGGCATCCGGTTCCCCGAGGGCGGCCGGCAGATCTGGGAGGACATCCACTTCGACATCGCCGCGCATGCGCGCGCCGAGGTCGTGTCGATCCTCGTCGAGACGCCGTTCTACTACTGGAACCGGCCGCGCCAGAAGACGACGAGCGCGACCTTCGAGGACGAGCTGGGGGAGTACCTCGATGCGATCGCGCGCGTGTTCCGCTGGATCGACGAGGAGCTTCGGCAGGAGCGCTTCGACGAGCTGAGGCCGCGGTTCCAGGCGTACCAGCTGCACATGCGCGTGCTGCCGCTGTTCGCGCGGCGCGAGCGCTCCCGGGGCGAGTGGGAGCAGATCCGGGCGTTCGCGCGCGACCTGCTGCCGCGCATCCCCGACGCCGCCGACGAGCACCTCGACGCGTGGAGGCGGATCAAGGTCGCACTGCTGCGCGCGGGCCGCTTCGACCTCGTCGAACGGCACGAGCAGACCGTGCCGCGGCTGGTGTGCACGGCCACCGCCGACGACGTGCGATGGGATGCCGCGGGGCTATGCGCCGACCTCGGCATCGAGTGGTCGTTCGAGACCTCCCAGGGGGCCTCGGCGGTGGTGCGCGACGGCGAGCGCGTCCTGCTGGCGCTCGACCCAGAGGTGGCGCCGTTCGCCGCGGCGCACGGGCTGAGCGCCGACGTCACCGACGCGCTCGCCACGTGCACGTACGCGATCGACCGCCGGTCGCGGGCGGAGAAGATCGACTGGATGCTGTCGTTCACGACGGGCGCGAAGCTCGCCACCGGCGTCGCACCGCTTCTTCGGGCCGACCTCCCGCTGCAGTGGCAGCTCGTCGACGACGGGCCGGGGCGGCTGTGCGACGGGCCGTGGGACTTCCACGTGCGCACGGTCGTGCTCGGCACCCGCGTCGTGCGGCAGGTGCGCACGACGCTCACCGGGCATCGCTGGGCGGTCGTCGGCGGCCGGCTCGTGGCGGCGTACCTGGCCCAGAACGGATGCCTCAGCGTCGACGTCGGCCAGACGGTGCTGAGCGTCGTCGACGAGGGCGTGCTGCAGGTCGCCTCCACCCGCGCGGCCGGCCGGGCGCGGTTCGCCGCGGCCCTTCCGCACGTCGAGGTGCACGGCGAGCTCGTCGTCGCGGGTGACCTGGTCGACGCGTCGGGCCGCACGATCGGCGCGTGCCGCGTGGTCGCCGAAGACGGCCGCGCCCGGCTCGAGGGCGAGGTGCCCGGAGACGCCGGGGTGTTCGCCGTCGTGTTCGGCGCCCGCCGGTCGCGCACGCTCCTGCGGGCGGGGCGCGGCGGGGTGCGCGTGGTGCAGGCCCGGCGCTGGACCCCGCGGCGCCTCGCGAGGCGCGCCTGGCAGGTGCTTCCCGACGGGTTCCGCCGCCGCGTGTGGCACTGGCGGCACCGGCGCTGACGTGACGGTGGCCGGCGGCATCCGACCGCTATGCTGAGCGGGTAACTGAAGACAGGCCGCATGACGTGTGCGGGAGAGCGATTTCGAGCGCAGCGAGAAATCGGGTTGAGCAGGCGGCGCAGCCGCCGTGTCGAAACCTTGGCGACCTTCGACCTGGAGGGTCTCCCACTGCGACGGGTCCACCGAAGGAGCAAGCCTCCCCGCCAATCTCTCAGGTCCGCGTACCGCCCACGCCCGGCCGCTCTGGAAAAGACCCGCGCGCGAGCGCGCGTCTGCCGAAGGTGAAAGCCCCGCCCGGGCGAAGCTCTCAGGCCAATGACAGAGGGGGAGTTCTCGGATGCCGGCCGGCATCCGCCCGCCGAGCCCGGGAGAACTCATGACCGACCCCCGTTCCCGCGACACGCCGTTGCGCGATCGCCACGAGGCGCTCGGCGCGTCCTTCACCGACTTCGGCGGCTGGCTCATGCCGGTGCGCTACACGTCCGACCTCGCCGAGCACCACGCCGTGCGCGCGGTCGCGGGCCTGTTCGACATCTCGCACATGGCGGAATTCGCGGTGACAGGGGCCGCCGCCGCCGCGTTCCTCGACTATGCGCTCGCCGGCCGCGTCTCGACCATGAGGGTCGGCAAGGCGAAGTATTCGCTGGTGCTCGCCGACGACGGCGGCATCGTCGACGACGTCATCGTCTACCGGCTCGCCCAGGACCGGTTCCTCGTCGTCGCGAACGCCGGGAACCGGGATGCCGTCGCCGCGGCCTTCGCCGAGCGGGCGCAGCGGGCGCCGGTTCCCGCGGCGTTCTCGCCCGAGCCCTCGGACGCGCCCGCGCTCTTCGCACCCGTCGCGGGCGATCACGGTGCGAGAGTCGAGGACGTCAGCGACGCCTACGCGCTCATCGCCGTGCAGGGCCCCGCGGCGCGCGCGGTCGTCGAGGCGACCGACAGCATCGACGCCGTCGCACCGGCGCTCGGCGACCTCGGCTACTACGCGTGGTCGTCGGCGACGTTCCGGGCGGAGCCGCTCCTCGTCGCGCGCACCGGCTACACCGGAGAGGACGGCTTCGAACTGCTCGTGCCCGCCGCGGCGGCCGGAGCGCTGTGGGACGCACTGCTCGCCGCGGGCGGGCCGCTCGGGCTCGTGCCCGCCGGTCTCGCCGCGCGCGACACGCTGCGCCTGGAGGCGGGCATGCCGCTCTACGGCCACGAGCTGTCGCTCGACGTCCGCCCCGCGCAGGCGGGCCTCGGCCGCGTCGTGGCGCTCGACAAGGACGACTTCGTCGGCAGAGCGGGCGCCGTGCCGGATGTCGCAGCTCCCGTGCTCGTCGGACTCGTCGCCGAGGGCAGGCGCGCGGGCCGCGCCGGCTACGCCGTGCTCGACGCCGCCGGGGAGGCCGTCGGCGAGATCACGAGCGGTGCGCTCAGCCCGACCCTGGGGCACCCCGTCGCCATGGCGTACGTGCCGCCCGCACTGGCCGAGCCCGGCACCGGGCTCTCCATCGACGTGCGGGGAACCCGCATCCCCGCCACCGTGACCGCCCTGCCCTTCTACCGGAGGAAGAAATGACCGATCTCGACAGCCTCACGTACACCGCCGATCACGAGTGGGTCGCCGCAAACGGCGACGGCACCGTCACGATCGGCGTCACCGACTACGCCGCCGACAAGCTCGGCGACGTCGTGTACGTCGAGCTCCCGGCCGTCGGCACCGCCGTGGTGGCCGGCAGCGTGTGCGGCGAGATCGAGTCGACGAAGTCGGTCGGCGAGGTGTACGCGCCGTTGTCCGGATCGGTCGTCGCGGTCAACGACTCCGCCGTCGACGACCCGTCGCTCGTCAACAGCGAGCCGTTCGGCCGCGGCTGGCTGCTGCGCCTGGAGGTGGATCCGGCGGGCCTGGACGGGCTGTTGAGCCGCGCCGAATACGTCGCCCTCACCGGCGGCGACGAGTGACCGACTTCGCGTCGCGGCACATCGGAACCGATGCCGCGGCCCAGCGTGTCATGCTCGACGCGCTCGGCCATGACTCGGTCGCGGCGCTCGTGGAGGCGGCCGTGCCGGCATCCATCCACGTGCGCCCGCGTGCGACGAGCGGCCTGCCGCCGGCGGCGACCGAGGCGGAGGCGCTCGCCGAGCTGCGCGCGCTGGCGGCGCAGAACCGGCCGGCCAGGCCCATGATCGGCCTCGGCTACTACGACACGTTCACGCCGTCGGTGATCGCGCGCAACGTGCTGGAGAACCCGTCGTGGTACACCGCCTACACGCCCTATCAGCCCGAGATCTCGCAGGGGCGCCTGGAGGCGCTCCTCAACTTCCAGACGATGGTGGCCGACCTGACGGGGCTCGCGACCGCGAACGCGTCGATGCTCGACGAGTCCACCGCGGTCGTGGAGGGGATGCTGCTGGCCCGCCGCGCGTCGAAGTCGACGTCCGACGTCTTCGTCGTCGACGCCGACGCGCTGCCGCAGACCAAGGCGCTGCTGCACACCCGCGCGGCCGCCGTCGGCATCCGGCTCGTCGAGGCGGATCTGCGCGTTTCGTCTCGCTTCGCTCGCGAGGCGGCCGACGCCGCCCAGGAGTCGGTCGCCCCGCGAACGAGCGGAGCGATCCCGCCGGTCGTTGAGCGAGCGAGCGGAGCGAGCGAGACGAAACGCCCCGACCTCCCCGACGCCTTCGGGGCGTTCATCCAGTACCCCGGCGCATCCGGTCGCGTCTGGGATCCGAGCGGCGTGATCGAGTCCGTGCACGCCGCCGGCGGACTCGCGGTCGTCGCCGCCGACCTCCTCGCCCTCACGCTGCTGCGCTCGCCGGGCGCCCTCGGCGCCGACGTCGCGGTCGGCACGACGCAGCGCTTCGGCGTGCCGCTCGGCTTCGGCGGACCGCACGCCGGATACCTCGCGGTGCGCACGGGCCTGGAGCGGCAGCTGCCCGGCCGGCTCGTCGGGGTGTCGCAGGATGCCGCGGGCAAGCCCGCGTACCGCCTCGCGTTGCAGACCCGCGAGCAGCACATCCGCCGCGAGAAGGCCACCTCGAACATCTGCACCGCGCAGGTGCTGCTGGCCGTGATGGCGGCGATGTACGCCGTCTACCACGGGCCCGACGGGCTGCGTTCGATCGCCACAGACGTCGCGCGCAAAGCGTCGGCGCTCGCCGAGCGGCTGCGGTCGTACGACCTGCGCCTCGTGTCGGACTCGTTCTTCGACACGATCCGGGTCGTCACCCCCGGGCCGTCGCGCCGCGTGATCGAACGGGCGCGCTCGCGCGGCTACCAGCTGGCGTGGATCGACGACGCCACCGTGGGGGTCTCGGTCGACGAGACGACGACCGCCGACGACCTCGCCGCCGTGGCCTGGGCGTTCGGGCTGCCCGCCGCCGAGCCCGACGGGGCGGGGCACGAGCTGCGCGACGTGCCGTTCGCCGCGGCGACGCCGCTCGCGGGGGTGCCGGCGCAGCTGCATCGCGAGGACGGATACCTGACGCATCCGGTCTTCTCCGCCCACCGCAGCGAGACCGCGATGATGCGGTACCTCAAGCGCCTCGCCGACAAGGACTACGCGCTCGACCGCGGCATGATCCCGCTCGGCTCGTGCACGATGAAGCTCAATGCGGCGACCGAGCTGGCCGCGGTGTCGTGGCCGGAGTTCTCTCGCGTGCACCCGTTCGCGCCCGCGGAGGACGTCGTCGGCTATCTCGCGATGATCGAGCAGCTGGAGTCGTGGCTCGCCGAGGTGACCGGCTACGACGCGGTGTCGCTGCAGCCCAACGCCGGCTCGCAGGGCGAGCTCGCGGGCCTGCTCGCGATCCGCGGCTTCCACCGCGCGAACGGCGAGCCGGAGCGCACGGTGTGCCTCATCCCGTCGTCGGCGCACGGCACCAACGCGGCGTCGGCGGTGCTCGCCGGGATGAAGGTCGTCGTCGTCGCGTGCGACGACGCCGGCAACGTCGACCTCGACGACCTGCGCGCGAAGATCGCCCTGCACGCTTCGGAGCTCGCGGCGCTCATGATCACCTACCCCTCGACGCACGGCGTGTACGAGCAGGAGGTGCGCGAGATCACGCGGGCCGTGCACGACGCGGGCGGGCAGGTCTACGTCGACGGCGCGAACCTCAACGCGCTGCTCGGGTTCGCGCGGTTCGGCGACCTCGGCGGCGACGTGTCGCACCTGAACCTGCACAAGACGTTCGCGATCCCGCACGGCGGCGGCGGCCCGGGCGTCGGGCCCGTGGCGGCCAAGGCGCACCTCGCTCCGCACCTGCCGTCGCATCCGCTCGCGCAGCGCCGCGACCATGCGGGCGGGTTCGTGTTCGAGGGCGGCCCGGTGTCGGCGGCGGCGTACGGCTCGGCATCCATCCTCCCGATCTCGTGGGCGTACGTGCGGATGATGGGCGCCGACGGACTGCGGGATGCCACGGCGGCCGCCGTGCTCGCCGCCAACTACGTCGCCGCGCGTCTGAGCGAGCACTACCCCGTGCTCTACGCGGGTTCTGGCGGGTTGGTGGCGCACGAGTGCATCCTCGACCTGCGGCCCCTGCGCGAGCAGACCGGCGTGACCGTCGACGACGTCGCCAAGCGCCTCATCGACTACGGGTTCCACGCGCCGACGATGTCGTTCCCGGTCGCGGGCACCCTCATGGTCGAGCCCACCGAGTCGGAGGACCTCGCCGAGCTCGAGCGCTTCGTGGCGGCGATGATCGCGATCCGCGGTGAGGCGTTGCGCGTCGCCGCAGGCCAGTGGCCGGCCGACGACAATCCGCTCGTGAACGCGCCGCACACCGCGGAGGCCGTCGTGTCGGGGGAGTGGGAGCATCCGTACTCCCGCGAGACCGCGGTGTTCCCGGTCGCGTCGCTCGTGTCGGCGAAGTACTGGCCGCCCGTGCGCCGCATCGACCAGGCCTACGGCGACCGCAACCTCGTGTGCGCGTGCCCTGCGCCGGAGGCGTTCGCGTAGGGCCCAGGGTGCCCCGTGCCCCGTGCCCGGGCCCGCTCGGGCCGGTCATCCGCCCGTCCCCGACCCGGTCATCCGCCCGTCCCGGACCCGGTCATCCGCTGAGACAGCTCGCTGCGCGACAGACGCATGTGCGTTTCCCGCGCAACGAGCTGTCTCAGCCGCGGTCGGCGCGCGCCATCGCGGGCGGTGGTAACGTGCTGCACTAGAGAAGCGGCGCCCGCCCCACCAGGACATTCGTCTCGGGGGGGGAAGCCGCTTCTTCTACGTGTGCAGGTGAACGAGCTGCCCGGCCTTGTCGACGACCGTCACCTCGAGGAACCTCTTCTGGCCGCGGAACCGACGGCTGATCTGGTCCATGGCCACATCGTCGGGCAGCCCGCATCGGGCGAGGTCGATCACCAGGCGGCGAGCCTGCCGCTTCGCGCTCTTGAACTGCTCCTCGATCGTGGTCCGCTCGGACGAGCCGGTCGGGCTCTTGAACTCCCACACCACGCCGGCGATCTCGACATCCGGGTTCGTCACCCGATGGCCGATCCGGATGGGCAGGAAGGTGACGGTCATTCCGTGCGCGGCGAGCCGGAGCGCGGTTGCGCGCTCGTGCGGCAGAGGCTCCTTCGCCTCCGGCGGCACGATCACGCGACGGGATGCCGGCGCACGACGGGATGCCGGCATCTCCGCTGAGACAGCTCGTTGCGCGACAGACGCATGTGCGTTTCCCGCGCAACGAGCTGTCTCAGCTGCGGCCGGGCGCGGCACGGCGGTCGGGCGCGGCACGGGGGTCGGGACCCCGACGGCGGCCGCGACCCCGACGGCGGCCGCGAC
>JASGDZ010000234.1:0-2876 GCA_047606835.1 Microbacterium sp.
CGCATCCTCGACTTCCTCGACGGGCTCGGCGTCGAGCGCACGTTCGTCATCGGCAACTCGATGGGCGGCGCGGTCGCCAGCGAGCTGGCGGCGCTGGCCCCCGACCGCGTGCGCCGCCAGGCGATCATGGGCTCGGGCGGGCTGTCGGTGAGCCTCTTCGGCCCCGATCCGAGCGAGGGCATCCAGCGTCTGCTCGAGTTCATGGGCGACCCCACCCGCGACCGGCTCGTCGCGTGGATCAAGGCGATGGTCTACGACACCCGCCTCATCACCGACGAGCTCGTCGATGAGCGCTACCGCAACGCGCACGCGCCCGGCGCGATCGACCGGATGAGGGCGATCTTCGGCTCGATGTTCGACCCGCGGCTGCAGGCCGCGCACACGGAGCTGTGGACGAAGGCGTCGTCGTTCACGACGCAGACCCTCATGCTGTGGGGCCGCGACGATCGCACGTTGCCGTACGAGCAGGCGCACTTCGCGATGAGACACGTCCCGAACATCGAGCTGCACGTGTTCCCGCGTTGCGGCCACTGGGTGCAGGTCGAGCAGAAGGCATCCTTCGAGCGCCTGACGACCGAGTTCTTCACCCGGCCCGAGTGAAGGACGCCGGGAGCGTCGACCGTACCGCTCAGCGGGATGACGCGATTCCGGCCGCGATGGATCGCCGGAGAATTGACCGACCCGAACCGATCGACGTTTCGGCTACGAAGAGGTAGGAGCAGCGAGATGAGTGTTGACGTCGTGGACGCGACGACCATCGTCGATCGCGTCGAGGCCGTGGCAGCCGAGTTCAGGGCGCAGGCCGAGGCCAACGAGCAGCTGGGCAGACTCAGCGACGAGTCGGCGGCGTTGCTGCGCAGGACAGGACTGCTGCGCCACCTGCAGCCGCGCGAGCACGGCGGCGAAGAGGGCGATCCGGAGGAGTTCGCGCGGGCCGTCATGGCGGTCGCCCGGCAGGATCCGGCGGCCGGCTGGGTCGCGGGTGTCGTCGGCGTCCACCCGTGGGAGATCGGCCTGATGGACCCGTCGCTCGCGCAGGAGATCTGGGGCGAGGATGCCGACACGTGGGTGTCGTCCCCGTACACGCCGACCGGCATCGCCGAACCGGTCGAAGGCGGGTATCGGCTCTACGGGCGCTGGCAGTTCTCCTCCGGCTCGGACCACGCGGACTGGACCTTCCTCGGGTGCCTCAAGGGCAACGGGCAGGGCCAGCCCGCGATGCCGCCCACGCCGCTGCACGTCGTCCTCCCGCGCGAGGACTACACGATCGTCCCGGACTCGTGGGATGTCATCGGGCTCAAGGGCACCGGGAGCAACGACATCGTCGTCGACGGCGCCTTCGTGCCCGAGCGGCGCACCGTCGACTTCGAGCGCGTCGTCTCGGGCGTCGCGGGTGAGGAGAGCGGCCGGGACAACCCGATCTACCGGCTTCCGTTCGGGGTCATCTTCCCCGTCGGGATCACGGGCGCCGTGATCGGCATGGCGGAGGGCGCCCTGGACGCCTACAACGACTACCAGCGCGAGCGCGTGTCCGCGGCAGGCGTCGCGCTGCGCGACGACCCGTACGTGTCCTACGCGGCCGGGGAGGCGGCATCCGAGATCCACGCCTCCCGGGTGCAGCTGCTCGACGGCATCCGGTGGGCGCACGAGGCGGTGCAGGAGGGACAGGCCCTCACGCTCGAGGACCGCGCCCGCATCCGGCGCAATCAGATCCGCTGCGCGTGGCGCGCCGTCGCCGCGGTCGACCAGCTCTTCTCCCGCTCCGGGGGCAACGCCGTGCGCACGGGCAACACCCTCCAGCGTTACTGGCGCGACGCGCACGTGGGGCTGAACCACTTCATCCACGTGCCGGGGGCGCTGTACCATGCAAGCGCCCTCACACAGCTGGGCATCGAGCCGCCGGCCCACCTGCGCGTGGGCATCTGAATCGAGCGGGGCGGACGTGATGACCAGCGTTGCGGACGACGTCCCGGGAGTGCCCGCCGATGCGCGCTACTTCCGGGACGTGCTGGGAAACTTCCCGACGAGCGTCGTCGCCATCGCCACCGTCGATCCGGACGGGGAGCCGGTGGGGATGGTGGTCGGGTCGTTCACGTCGGTGTCGCTCGATCCGCCGCTGGTCGCCTTCCTCGCCGACGAGGGGTCGTCGACGCTGCCGCGCATCCTTGCCCGCGGGAGATTCTGCGCGAACGTGTTCGCCGGCGAGCAGGAGGCGCTCTCCCGACGCATGGCCAAGCGCGGGGCGGACCGCTTCTCCGGCGTGGCGTGGCACCCTTCGCCCCTGGGAAACCCGATCATCGACGGCGTGGTCGCGTGGGTCGACTGCGAGATCGACCGGACCGTCGGGCTCGGAGACCACACGCTCGTGGTCGGCCGGGTCGCGCAGCTGCGCGCCGAGACGCCCGGGGCCACGCCGCTGCTGTTCTTCCGCGGCGAGTACGGGAACTACCACTCGACGACGGCGCTGCTGCTGGACCGGCTGCTCGCCGGCTGAGGCCCGGTGGAGGCTCGGAGGGGATCAAGGCACTGGGGATTCACCATCTGTAACCGAAATAACGGCCAGCGCCGACATCGAGCTCCGGCTCAGCGGAGGGCGGTGGGCGCCCCGGCAGGTCAAGGTGCTCAATCATTCGCCGAGTCCCCAGGAACTTGCCCATGCGGTCGACGCGCTCAAGCCCGAGCGCGCGGACGGCCTGCTCTTCGCTATCGCTCGCGCCGGCGCCGCGTTGCAGGACGCTGCTCGCCGTGACCTGCGCATCGCATACGCCGCCGTCGACCAGGGAGTCGTCTCGTACCAGGGCGAGCTGCACCACGCCACGCGGAGGGCCGATGAGTCTGCGCGGTCGTCGGCCAGGCCGAGCTGGCCGCGCTGGGGC
>JASGDZ010000235.1:0-15097 GCA_047606835.1 Microbacterium sp.
GAGCACCCCCGGTCGTTGAGCGAGCACCCCCGGTCGTTGAGCGAGCACCCCCGGTCGTTGAGCGAGCGAGCGCAGCGAGCGAGACGAAACGCAACGGTCCGTCGAGCAACGCTCGCTGCCGGTTGCCCGGTAGCGGGCGCAGCCCGCGTATCGAAACACGTCTCGGTCGCGCTGCGCGCGTCCTCGCTCAACGACCGGGAGTCGCCGCCGCGACCGTCAGACCAGGCCGAGGTCCTCCAGGAGGAAGCGCGCCCCCTGCTCGCCGATGAGCACGTCGAGGCCTTCCGGCAGACGAGCAGTGTGAGAACTCCCATCATCGGAAGACCTCGACCCTCACCCAGACACCGACCCGCTCAACCACCCACCCGCTCAGCTGCGAAGAGTCGTCATAGTCCGCCTAGATCAACGTTGATGTGATGGGATCGGCCAGGTTCGATCGGCATTTGCTGATCAGGACTCCGAGCCAAACACGTCGAGATGGTCGTCGGTTGAGAGGGTCTCTTCTTCGGATACCTCAGACTGTGGCACGAAGAACATCGCGAGAGCCGCGACGATCCCAGCCATGACTCCTGAGACCACCGCGATCATCGGGAATCCGAAGAAGAAGATCCAGCTGAATAGCACGCCATTGAGAACGCCGACAACGAGCCAACCGACAATCGGGCTCACGACACTCAGAGAGATGAAAAGGACCTTGCCTCGTCTGGCTCTCAGCTTTCGCGCAAGGGCGATAGTCCCGACCGTGACGAACCCGGACGTTGCGAGCGCTAGGAGCGCGCCCCACTTGGCGGCATGGCTGAACGTCTGCAGCGTGTATTCCGTTGCGAAGATGAGGTAATAGAGGTTGAGTATCCCGATGGCCAGCGCGACGCCGACGATGGAGCCATACCCGATGACTCTCCAGTACGGCCCCATCGTCGACGTGCTCATGCCTTCAGACTATGACGGAGTGTGCGTCTTTGAGATGGTCTGCGTCGGGCAGAGTCCGGACACGCACCAGAAGTCGCCCTGGGCGCCTCGGTACATCGTCGTCCAATACTCGGAACCGCTACTGTTCATGAAGAGTCCATATGCCTCGTGTGCTGGGACAGGGTGCCGGTAGCCATTGACTTGCATGACGCCACTGGCCCAGGTGTTCACGTAGACGGTGTAGCGGATCGCTCCCGTCGAGCAGAACGGGTTCCCCACTTCGTGGCTCAGCTTCACCTGATAGAGGCTCGAACTGACACTGCGCTCACTGAAGACGATGCCGCTGGTGGATGCCGTGCGGGTCTCTTTGAGCCCTCCCGAGCTGTTGTACAAATGGCTGGCGCCTACGTTCTTCTCTTCGATGACGTAGTTCGGCCCGAAGTCGATCTTCATCCGAGCGCCGGTTCGATGCGATGTGTACCACCAGGGGTCCTCGTACAAAGCCGGGGTTACGTACCCGCGGTTGTCGCCGCCGAACTTGTCGCCGGAGGTGCCCGCGCACCCCCCGAAGGCGCTCTGGAAGATGTCCCACTTGACGTATTTGTTCGTGATGAACGTGTTGTACAGAAACCAAGACGCTACTGGCTGTACGGCCAATGATGCGATCGGATCCTCTACGTTGGCAACGACCTTGGCAGCGTTGTCCGCGAGCGTGTGAACCTGGAAGGTCTTCTCATCCCCGCCGGTCTCTTTTGCGGTAGGTCGAGTCGTGTAGCTATAGTCTGTCCCCGGCGCAAGACCACTGTCCGTGAACGACGCGGTGTCTGTGGACACCAGGAAGACTCCGTCGCGGTACACGTCGTAGACGGTCTTCTCGTCTTCGACCCACGCCGCAGAGAATGATGTCGACGATGTTGCTGTGGAGAACGCGAGCTCCAGCGAGTCGGGATCGATCTGAGGGAGATCGCTGAAAAGGATCTTCTCCTCAGAAGCCTGCGAGCCTCCATCGGTGAAGTAATTGACCCCCTCGACCCAGCCTTCGAGCCCGGGTTCGGCGGCATCGGAAGTTGGTGCCTTCGTTTCCGGCGCGTACAAGGATCGGAGCAGGACCGGGTCGCCATCCGACGTCAATGCCACGGCTGTCTTTTCATCGGGAGCTGCCTCATCGATGTCGACTACGTCGAGTCGCTGTCCCTTTGTATCGGTGATGCTCCGAAGATCCTCGGCTGGCGCCTCAAGCGACACCTGCGCCTCATCATCGTCCGTTGTCGGGGCGGCGAAAGCGGGAGACGCGAATGCGCCCACCGCGAGCGCTGCGACGCCGATCGCGCCCAGAAATGTCCGAGTCCTTGCCATCCTGATCCTCCTTGGCGGAATCTGTGCGTGACCCCTGCGTCTTCACGCTGGCATAGGCTACTCACAGGTTGCGCGATTGTATCGCGCGAAGAGAATGTCTACACTTTGCGACCGTCCTGCTGCCCTCCTCGGCGCTGTGCTGCGCGATCCGGAGTGCGAGGTCTTTCGTGCTCCCCGCGTAGAGGGTGCCATCGCTGCAGCGAAGAATGTAGGTGAAGGCCATCGCCCGACCATATGCGGGACCAGCGACACGCCACCCACCCCGGCCGTTGAGCGAGCGAGCGCAGCGAGCGAGACGAAACGCGCTGAGCCCCGAAGAACGCTCACCGCCGGTCGCTGCCGGCTGCCCAGTAGCGGGCGCAGCCCGCGTATCGAAACACGTCTCGGTCGCTGCGTTTCGTCTCGCCTACGGCTCGCTCAACGACCGACGCGCGTCCTCGCTCAACGACCGGGAAGCGCCGCCGCGAGCCTCAGGCCAGACCGAGGTCCTCCAGGAGGAACCGCGCCCCCTGCTCGCCGATCAGCACGGCGGGGGCGTTCGTGTTGCCCGTCGTGATGCGG
This sequence comes from Microbacterium sp., assembly GCA_047606835.1. GTDB lineage: Bacteria > Actinomycetota > Actinomycetes > Actinomycetales > Microbacteriaceae > Microbacterium. Next base: position 2,827 of record JASGDZ010000235.1, read on the forward strand.
GGCATGATCGAGGCGTCGACGACCCGCAGCCCGTCGATGCCGCGCACGCGCAGCCGAGGATCGACGACGGCTCCGGCATCCACCCCCATGCGGCACGTGCCCACCTGGTGGTGGTAGGTGATGGCGGTGCGGCGCACGTAGTCCTCGACCGCGTCGTCTGCCACATCGGGCCCCGGGTACACCTCGACGGCGCCCCACTCCTGCGCCAGCGCGGGGCGGCGGCCGATCGAGCGGCACTGCCGCACGGATGCCGCGAGCGACCGCACGTCGTCCGGGTCGGCGAGCGCCTGCAGGTCGATCTGTACGGGGTCGTCGAGTCCCGGACCCGACAGGGTCAGGCGTCCGCGGCTCTTCGGCGTGACGATCCCGGCCATGAGCGAGAAGCCGTCGCCGGCGACGGGCTCGAGGTCTTCGCCGTACATCGGCACGGAGAAGTTGATCGGCTGGGTGTCGGGCACCTCCAGGTCGGGCAGACTGCGCCAGAACAGGTGCGTCTGGGTGACCGACACGCCCGGTTCCGGCGGGGCCACGGGCTTCGCGGTGGTCGTGAAGATGACCGGCGACAGCAGATGGTCGTGCAGGTTCGCGCCGACCCCGGGGGCGTCGAGCACGACCGGGATGCCGAGCGCCGCGAGCTCGTCGGCGGGTCCGACCCCCGAGCGCAGCAGGATCGCGGGAGAGTCGAGCGCGCCCGCGCTGAGCACCACGACATCCGCCCGCAGCTCGCGCTCCTCGCCGTCCTCGCGCACGCGCACGCCGACGGCCCGGCCGTGCTCCACGACGACCGAGTGCACGTGCGCGCCGGTGCGGATCGTCAACCGGTCGCGCACGGGCTTGAGGTACTCGGTCCACGTGTTGGCGCGGCGCCCGCCGGCCTCCGTCACCCGCATCGTCACCTGCTCCTGCGAGATGCCGTCGAGGTGGTCGCCGTTGTAGTCGGGGTTGTGCTCGAGCCCCTCCTGCACGCTCGCGTCGACGATGGACTGCTGGATCGGCACGAGCGGATAGTCGTCGGTGATGGGAAGCACCTGCTCGATCGCCTGGTACACCGGCAGCACGTCGGCCCACGACCAGCCCTCGTTGCCGAGCGCCGCCCAGCCGTCGAAGTCCTGCGGTGCGCAGCGCACCCAGATCATCGCGTTGAGCGCGTGCGATCCGCCGAGCACCTTCCCCCGCGGCAGGTGCAGCCGCCGCCCGGCGGCATGCTCCTGCGGCACCGTGTGGTAGTCCCAGTCGTCGGCGCTGTGCCACAGCTCGCCCATGCGCATGGGGTCGTGGATCGCGGGGTTGGTGTCTTCGCCACCCGCCTCCAACAGCGTCACGTGCACGCCGGCGTCGAGCAGTCGGCGGGCGACGACCGACCCGGCCGACCCCGCGCCGACGACGATCGCGGTCGTCATCGCCGCCGCCTCAGCCCTTGCGACCCGGGCCGGAGACGACCTGCGGCACGGCGACCGCCTTCAGACCCTCGACGCCGAACTCCAGTCCGTAGCCCGAGCCCTTCACGCCGCCGAACGGCACCATGGGGTGCAGTCCGCCGTGCGAGTTGATCCAGACCGTGCCGGACTGCATGCGCAGGGCGTGCTTGCGGGCCTCCTCCGGGTCGCTCGACCACACCGAGGCGCCGAGGCCGACCTCGGCGGCGTTGGCGCGCGCGAACGCGTCGTCGACGTCCGTGTAGCGGATGACGGGCAGCACCGGCCCGAACTGCTCCTCGTCCACGATCGCGACGCCGTCGGTGACGTCGGCGATGATCGTGGGCCGGAAGAACAGCTCGCCGAGCTCGGGGGCGGGCTCGCCGCCGGTCACGACACGGGCGCCGTGGGCCTTCGCGTCCTCGACGAGGCGCTGCACGATGTCGAACTGGCTCTTGTTCTGCAGCGGACCGAGCACGTTGTTCTCGTCGAGCCCCGGGCCCATCGGCATGTGCGAGGCCACCTCGGCGAGCGCGTCGACGACCTCGTCGTACACCGAGTCGTGCACGTACAGACGCTTCATCGCCGCGCAGGTCTGACCCGTGTTGATGAACGCACCCCAGAACAGGTCCTGCGCGATCGCCTGGGGGTCGGTGCCGGGCAGCACGATGCCGGCGTCGTTGCCGCCAAGCTCGAGGGTGAGCCGGGCGAGGTTGCCGGCCGAGCTCTCGATGATCTTCCGCCCGGTGGCGGTCGAGCCGGTGAACATGACCTTCGCGATGTCGGGGTGCGACGACAGGTGCGCGCCCAGCTCACGGCCGCCGGAGACGGCGATCACGACGTCCGGCGGAAGCACCTCGTTGATGACCGACACCATCGCGAGCACGCTCAGCGGCGTGTATTCGCTCGGCTTGATCACCACGGTGTTGCCCATGCGCAGCGACGGGCCGATCTGCCACATCGAGATCATCATCGGCCAGTTCCACGGGCTGATCGCGCCGACGACCCCGGCCGCCTTGTACACCAGCTCCGCATAGAGGCTCTCGTCGTCGACGAGCACCTGCGGCTCGAGCACGGTCGCGGCGTTCGTGCGCAGCCACGCGGAGCACCCGCCCACCTCGAAGCGTGCGTTCGGCCCGTTGAGCGGCTTGCCCTGCTCGCGGGAGAGGATGCGGGCCAGCCCCTCGGCGTTGGCGTCGATGGCGTCGGCCGCCGCCAGCAGCAGCTCGATGCGCTTCTCGTGGCCGAGCGCCTCCCACGCCGGCTGCGCGGCCTTGGCGCGGGCGATGGCATCGTCGAGGTCGGCGATCGTCTGGTCGGGCGCGCGCCCGATGGTCTCGCGCGTGGCGGCATCCGGGATCTCGCGACCCTCGCCCTCCGGAGCCTGCACACGATCCAGCAGAGCCGCTTCGTCGAGGACGGTCAGGGAATCGGACATCGGTGTCTCCTTCGAGCTATGGGCGCGCATCACCGGCACGGACGAGCCGAGCACCCGCATCCATTGTGCCCGCCGCCCGCAGCACCCGGGTTGTCACGGAGTGCGCCGCTGATGTCGCAGCGCGAAGGAACCGGCATCGCGTCTGGCGCCCTATACTCGACCCTGTCCGGCGTCACGCCGGTGCTCGGAAAAGGAGCACGCAGCCGCCCGTGCCGGGTGCGCGAGACACATACGGCCCTCGAATCCGGTCTCGTCTCGAAAGGCGTCGCCATGCCGTCCGTCTCCACCCACGTCGCCGTCACCCTCGCCCGCCACGTCGACCACGTCTTCGGCGTCATGGGCAACGGCAACGCCCACTTCCTCGACGCGATCCAGCGCGAGACCACCGCGTCGTACACCGCGCTGCGCCACGAGGCGGGCGCCGTCGTCGCAGCCGACGCGTTCCACCGCGCATCGGGCCGGCTCGCGGCGGCGACCGCGACCTACGGGGCCGGCTTCACCAACACGATCACCGCCCTCGCCGAGGCGGTGCAGGCGCACGTGCCGCTCGTGCTCGTGGTGGGCGACGAGCCGACCTCCGGCCCGCGCCCGTGGGACGTCGACCAGATCGCCCTCGCCTCGGCGGTCGGCGCGCGCACCTACACGGTGGGACGCACGGATGCCGCGGCCACCACCGTCATCGCGATCGAGCACGCGCTCGCCTACCGCGTGCCCGCGGTGCTCGCGATCCCGTACGACATCGCGCGGCTCGACGCGGGCCCCGTGCCGGAGACGGCCGAGCCGGCGCTGCCAGCGCCGCTCGCACCCGCGGGGCCCTTCGCCGAGGCGGCCCTCGCCGACCTCGCCGGGGAGCTGGCCGGCGCGAAGCGGCCTTTCCTGCTCGCCGGGCGTGGAGCGTGGATGTCGGGAGCCGGCGGGGCGCTGGGCGAGCTCGCCGCGCTCACGGGCGCGGTCACCGCGACCACCGCGCTCGGACGGGGCGTCTTCCCCGAGTCCCGGTTCGACCTCGGCGTCGCGGGCGGCTTCGGCGCCGAAGGCGCGATGGAGCTCGTCCGCGACGCCGACGTCGCGGTCGTGTTCGGCGCGTCGCTGAACCAGTTCACGATGCGGTTCGGCGACCTGTTCGCGCCGGGCACGCGGGTCGCGCAGGTCGACCTCGCCCCCGCCGCGACGCATCCGCACGTCGGCCGCTATCTCCGCGGCGACGCGGCGATCGTGGCATCCGCGCTCGTCGACGAGCTGCGCGCGCGGGGCGCGCGGTCCAGCGGATGGCGCGAGTCGATCGACCTCGCGCCGCTGCGCGCGCGGGAGCCCGGAGACGACGTGGCCCCCGACGGCCGGCTCGACCCGCGCTCGGTCGCGGCGCGCATCGGGGAGCTGCTGCCGGCCGACCGGGTCGTCGTCTCCGACGGCGGCCACTTCATCGGCTGGGCGAACATGTACTGGCCGGTCGCGTCGCCCGACCGCATGGTCATGGTCGGCACGGCGTACCAGTCGATCGGCCTCGGCCTCCCGTCGGTGCCCGGTGCCGCGCTCGCCAAGCCCGACTCGACGGTCGTGCTCACCACGGGCGACGGCGGGGGCCTGATGGCCCTCGCCGACCTCGAGTCCGCCGTGCGGGTCGCCGCCGGCCGCGGGCTCGCCGTCGTGTGGAACGACGGCGCCTACGGCGCCGAGGTGAACCTCTACGGGCTCATGGGGCTCGCGACCGAGCCGATGCTCATCCCCGAGGTCGACTTCGCCGGGCTCGCCCGCTCGGTCGGCGCCGAAGGCGTCGTCGTGCGCGCGCTCGACGACCTCGAACGGCTGGCGTCGTGGACGGCGGAGGATGCGGCATCCCGCCCCTTCCTGCTCCTCGACGTGCGCATCTCGACCTCGGTGATCGCGCCGTACCAGCGGGAGATCATCCGCGTGAACTCGTAGCCGTCCGGCCCGCGGCGCGCTCCCCGGCTCTCCGGCACGGCTCCCCGGCGCCTCGGCGGCGCTCACAACCGAGGAGATGGCCACAACCGAGGAGCGATCCGGCAGGATGCATCCTCATCTGTGTCCATCTCCTCGGTTGTGAACCCGCGACAGGAGCTGTGAGCACGCCACAGGAGCTGTGAGCACGCCACAAGAGCTGTGAGCCCGCGACGGGCCGAGCGCAACGCGCGGCGAACACGTCGACCTGGGCGGTCCGATCCGATACGCTCGGGACCGCCCAGGCAACCCTCGACGAGGAGGACTCACGTGACCGGAACCCCGCAACTCGCCGGCGCTCGCAAGATCGCGGTTCTCGGCCCCATCCCCCGAGACCACGTCGTCACGCACCGCGGCGACGTGCTCGACAAGTACGGATGCGCGCTGTACACGGCGATCGCACTGTCCGCGCTCGTGGGCGAGCAGGGGGTCGTGGTCCCCGTCGTCAACGTCGCCGACGAGGACGAGGGCCCGATCGCCGAGATCCTGTCGCAGTACGCGAACATCTCGCTCGAGGGCATCCGCGCCACGGGCAGCCGGGGGGCGATCGTCGAGCTGCGCTTCGTCGATCAGAACAACCGGCTCGAGCACCAGACCGGCTACATGGCGCCGATCACCCCGCAGGACGTCGAGTTCGTGCTGGATGCCGACGCCTTCGTGTGCGTGCCGATCACCGACTACGAGGTGAGCCAGTCGACGCTGGAGTACATCCGCGCGAACAGCGACGGCGTCATCCTCCTCGACGGCCACGGCCCGACGACCTCGATCTCGCACGGCGGGCAGCGGCTGCGTCGCCTGTGGCTCGACATCGACGCGTGGCTGCCGAGCATCGACATCCTGAAGATGAACATCGAAGAGGCCGGATGCAGCTGGCTGCCCGCGCCCGGCGAGAACCGCGCACCGGGCGACCCGATCCCGGTCAACCAACTGCGCGACTTCGCCGTCGCGACGCTGTCGCACGGGCTCAAGGCGCTGTGCGTGACACTCGATCAGGAGGGGTGCGTCGCGTACAGCCTCGACGAGCAGGGCGAGCTGCAGGAGACGGTCGTCTCGCAGATCCGGGTCGAGCACGTCGTGGACACGACCGGCTGCGGCGACTCGTTCGCGGCCGGCATGGCGTTCGGCTACCTGCTCGGAGGCGACGTCGTCACCGCCTGCCGCTACGGCAACGCGATGGGCGCGCAGCGCGCCGCCGCGACGAGGCTCGACGGCTACCACGACTTCGCGACGACGACCGCGCAGATCGAGGAGGCGTACGGAGCATGACCACGACGACCCTCACGCCCTCCATCCCCGACGTCATCGCGGCGCTGCCGGCGGCCTGGACCATCCGGCAGGACGACTTCGACCGCGACCGCGCGAACGTGCACGAGACCCAGTTCACGGTCGGCAACGGGCGCTTCGCCGCGCGCGGCTCGCACGAGGAGCGGCACCGCGGCGACATCCCGGGCAGCTACATCGCCGGCGTGTACGACGCCCACGACTCGATCGTGATCGACCTCGTCAACGCGCCCGACTGGCTGGACACCGCCGCGTACGCCGCGGGGAGCCGCCTCGACGTCGACACCTGCACGGTCGTGACGCACGAGCGCGCCCTGGACATCTCCCGCGGCGCGCTGTGGCGCTCCACCGTCTTCGAGGACGCCGAGGGGCGGCGCACCCGCGTCGACAGCGTGCGCACGGCATCCATGGCCGACCGCGACGTCGCGGTGCTGCGGCTGGAGGTGACGCCGCTGAACCACTCCGGGGACATCGAGCTCGTCACCGGGATCGACGGCGACCGCACCAACATGGAGGCGTTGCCGGTGTACCCCAAGGGCCGCACCTTCACGACCGAGGAGCGCAACGCGAAGTGGGCGCGCAGCCGGCACCTGCGCACGTCCGGCACCGGCGAGACGGCGGATGGCGCGCTCGTGCTGACGACGCGCACGATCGGCTCGGGCGTCGACATCGCCTTCGCGGCGGCGACGTCGGCGACCCCCGCCGCACGCGCCGAGACGGTGCGCGCGGCCGACTCGGTGCGCCGCCGGTACACCGTCTCGCTGGCCGAGGGCGAGACCGCGCGGCTGGACAAGGTCGTCGCGGTGCGCACGAGCCGCGACGTCGACGCCGTGGCGGGCGAGGATCTCGCCGCCCGCGCCGCCGGGATCGCCCTGGCGGCGGCCGCGCGCGGCGTCGACGCGCTGCGGGAGGAGAGCGCCGCCGTGTGGGCGGGGCTGTGGGAGGCGTCCGACGCGGAGGTGCTCGGCGACGACGAGCTCACCCGCGCGGTGCGCTTCGGCATCTACCACCTGCTCATCACCGTCAACCCCGACGACCCCACCGTCAACATCGGCGCGAAGTCGCTGAGCGGCGAGGGCTACCGCGGGCACGTGTTCTGGGACACGGAGGCGGTGATGCTGCCGTTCTACCTGCTCACGAACCCGGATGCCGCACGCGCGCTGCTCGGCTACCGCCACCACACGCTGCCCGGGTCGCGCCGCAACGCCGCCGCGGGCGGCCACCGCGGCGCCCGCCTCGCGTGGGAGGCCGCCGCGACGGGCGACGAGGAGTGCCCCACGACGACGCCCGACGGCAGCGAGCGGTTTTGGACGCGCGAGGAGGAGGTGCACGTCACCGCCGACGTCGCGTACGCGATCGACCGCTACGTCGAGGCGACGGGCGACCGCGACTACCTGCACGGCGAGGGCGCGGAGGTGCTGTTCGACACGGCGCGGTTCTGGGCCTCCTTCATCGCCGTCGACGACGACGGCAGCGCGCACCTGCGCCGCGTGATGGGACCAGACGAGTTCCACTCCCACGTCGACGACAACGCGTTCACGAACTTCATCGTGCGCTGGCACCTGCGGTATGCGGCGTCGGTGCACGACGAGCTGGCCGCCGAGGCACCGCAGCGCCTCGCCGCGGTGGCGTCCACGCTCGGTCTCGACCCGCAGGAGCCCGCGCAGTGGCGTTCGCTCGCGGAGCGCCTCGTGCAGGCGACCGAGAACGAGGACGGCGTGTTCGAGCAGTTCGCCGGCTATTTCGAGCGCCTGGACGTGCCGGTGACCGAGTGGGACGAGAACGACATGCCCCGCTACCCCGAGGGCTACCACCACCACAACTGCGAGCCGACGCAGCTGCTCAAGCAGCCCGACGTGGTGCAGCTGATGCTGATGTTCCCCGACGCGTTCAGCGCCGAGGCGAAGCGGGCGAACTTCGACTACTACGAGCCGCGCACGCTGCACAAGAGCTCGCTGAGCCCGTCGGCGCACGCGACGATGGGCATCCAGGTCGGCGACCGCGACCGCGCGCTGCAGTACTTCACGCGCTCGGCGCTCGTCGACCTCGCCGACAACCAGGGCAACACGCACGAGGGGATGCACATCGCCTCCGCGGCGGGCACGTGGTCCACGCTCGTGAACGGCTTCGGCGGCTTCGAGGTCGACCACGGCGAGCTCGTGCTGAGGCCCTGGATCCCCGACGAGTGGGAGGGCGTGCGCTACCGGATCACGTGGCGCGAGTTCCGGCTGAGGGTGTCGGTCGGACACGACGAGGTGCGACTGCGGCTGGACGGTCCCGACGGCGGGATGCTGCGCCTGACCGTGGACGGGACGCCGGTCGCCGTGGCCGCCGGCGAGGAAGCCGTGCTGACCCGGCCGTCCTGACCCGGCCGTCGCCGCGACGACGTCGTGCGAGATTCCTGTCGCGATCCGGAATACCCCCACCCGGTACTGTTGTTGTCCTGTACAGTACCCCTGAGGGGTATCCGAGCGAAGGGATGAGAACCATGGCCACGACCGAGTACCAGGTGACCGGCATGACGTGCGGGCACTGCGAGCTGTCGATCCGCGAAGAGGTGAGCGAGATCGCCGGCGTCGAGGACATCCAGGTGAGCGCGCAGACCGGCAAGCTGGTCGTCACCGCGTCGACCGAGATCGACGACGCCGCAGTGCTGGCCGCCGTCGACGAGGCGGGCTATTCGGCGGTGCGCGTCTGATGAACGCCGCGGGACGGCTGGGACTCTACGGCGCGGGGCTCGCGGTGGCGTTCGCCGCGGCGTTCGGCGTGGCAGCGCTCGTCGTCCCCGACAGCGCGGTCGCCGAGTGGACCGAGAGCGCGCAGGAGAGCGACGAGCACTCCGGCATGGAGACCTCCGAGACGGAGGAGACCGAGGTGCTGCCCGGCCTGTCGCTGTCGGCGTACGGCTACGCGCTGTCGACCGTGGACGCGCCCACCGCGATCGGCGAGGAGGGCACCCTGAGCTTCCAGATCCTGGATGCCGCAGGCGACCCCCTCACCGCCTTCAAGACCGAGCACGACAAGGAGCTGCACCTCATCGTCGTGCGCACCGACGGCACGGGCTTCCGCCACGTGCACCCGACGCTCGACGCCGACAGCGGCACGTGGTCGGTGCCGTGGACGTGGGATGCCGCGGGCACCTACCGCGTGTACGCCGACTTCGTGCCCGACGTCGAGGACGGCCCCGACAAGGTGACGCTGACCCGGGCGATCGACATCGCCGGCGACGTGACCCCCGAGCCGGCGACCGAAACGTCGACGACCGACGAGGTCGACGGATTCGAGGTGTCGATCGACGGCACGCTGACGGCGGGCTCGTCGAGCGACCTCACGATCACGGTGAGCCGCGACGGAGAGCCGGTCACGACGCTGGAGCCGTATCTCGGCGCGTTCGGGCACCTCGTGACGCTGCGCGAGGGCGACCTCGCCTACCTGCACGTGCATCCGCTCGGCGACGAGCCCGAAGCCGGCGACACGGGCGGTCCCGAGATCGAGTTCGCCGCCGAGGCGCCGACCGCCGGCCGCTACCTCCTGTACCTCGACTTCCAGGTCGACGGCCAGGTGCACACCGCCGAGTTCGTGCTCGACGCCGTCCACGGCGACGGCACGTCCGGCGAGACCCACGACGATTCGGACACGGACGATCACTGACCCGCGGGGTCGTCGTCCGCACAGACAAGGATTCTGATGAGCACTTCAGTGCCCGCCACGTCGGGCCCGAGCTACGAGCTGGAGATCGGGGGGATGACCTGCGCCTCCTGCGCGAACCGCATCGAGCGCAAGCTGAACAAGCTCGACGGCGTCGCAGCGACCGTGAACTACGCGACCGAGAAGGCGAAGGTCACCGTCCCCGCGGGCTTCGACCCGCAGCTGCTGATCGCCGAGGTCGAGAAGACCGGCTACACGGCGGCGCTGCCGGCGCCGAAGGAGCCCGCGAAGGGCGGCGCGGCATCCGGCGACGAGGATGCCGACCCCGAGCTGACCTCGCTGCGCGACCGTCTGCGGGTGTCGATCGTGCTGACCGTCCCGGTCATCGCGATGGCCATGGTGCCCGCGTTCCAGTTCACCTACTGGCAGTGGGCGTCGCTCGCCCTCGCGGCACCCGTGATCGTGTGGGGGGCCTGGCCCTTCCACCGCGCGGCGTGGATGAACCTGCGCCACGGCACCGCCACGATGGACACCCTCATCTCGATGGGCACGGCCGCCGCGTTCCTGTGGTCGCTGTACGCCCTGTTCTTCGGCACCGCGGGCGTTGCGGGCATGACGCACCCGTTCGAGTTCACGCTGGCGCCCTCCGACGGCGCCTCGAACGTCTACCTCGAGGTCGCCGCGGGCGTGACGATGTTCATCCTCGCCGGCCGCTACTTCGAGAAGCGCTCCAAGCGTCAGGCCGGGGCCGCTCTGCGCGCGCTGCTGGAGCTCGGCGCGAAGGAGGTGTCGGTGCTGCGCGGCGGCGTCGAGACCAAGATCCCGGTCGAGCAGCTCCAGGTCGGCGACGAGTTCGTCGTGCGCCCGGGCGAGAAGATCGCGACCGACGGCGTCGTCGCGTCCGGCACGTCCGCCGTGGACGCCTCGATGCTCACCGGCGAGTCCGTGCCGGTCGAGGTCGGCGAGGGCGACCCGGTGACCGGCGCCACGGTGAACGCGGGCGGCCGCCTCGTCGTGCGCGCCACGCGCGTGGGCTCCGACACGCAGCTCGCGCAGATGGCGAAGCTCGTCGAGGACGCGCAGACGGGCAAGGCCGAGGTGCAACGCCTCGCTGACCGCATCTCCGGCGTCTTCGTGCCGATCGCCATCATGATCGCGATCGTCACGCTGGGCGGGTGGCTGGGCGCCGGGTTCCCGGTGTCGGCGGCGTTCACCGCGGCCGTCGCGGTGCTGGTCATCGCCTGCCCGTGCGCGCTCGGGCTCGCAACGCCCACGGCGCTGCTCGTGGGCACAGGCCGCGGCGCGCAGATGGGCATCCTGATCAAGGGCCCCGAGGTGCTGGAGTCCACGCGCAAGGTCGACACCGTCGTGCTCGACAAGACCGGCACCGTCACGAGCGGCAGGATGACCCTCGTCGACGTCATCACCGAGCCCGGCACCGACCGCGCGGAGCTGCTGCGTCTGGCCGGCGCGCTGGAGGACGCGTCCGAGCACCCCATCGCGCAGGCCGTCGCCAAGGCCGCCGTGCAAGAGACCGGTGCGCTGACCGCCCCCGAGGACTTCGCCAACATCGAGGGCAAGGGCGTGCAGGGCGTCGTCGACGGCCACGCCGTGCTCGTCGGACGCGAGTCGCTGCTGGCGGACTGGTCGCAGCACCTGAGCCCCGAGGTGTCCGCCGCCAAGGCGCGCGCCGAGCACGAGGGCAAGACCGTCGTCGCGGTCGGCTGGGACGGCGTCGCGCGCGGCATCCTGGTGATCGCCGACACCGTCAAGCCCACGAGCGCCGAGGCCATCCGCGAGCTGCGGGCGCTGGGGCTGACCCCGGTGCTGCTCACCGGAGACAACGAGGCCGTGGCCCGTCAGATCGCGGCGGAGGTCGGCATCGACGAGGTGTACGCCGAGGTCCTCCCGAAGGACAAGGTGGATGTCGTCACCCGACTGCAGGGCAAGGGCAAGATCGTGGCGATGGTCGGCGACGGCGTCAACGACGCCCCGGCCCTCGCGCAGGCCGACCTGGGTCTGGCGATGGGGACGGGCACCGACGTCGCGATCGAGGCATCGGACATCACGCTGGTGCGCGGCGACCTGCGCAGCGCCGTCGACGCGATCCGCCTGTCGCGCAAGACCCTCGGTACGATCAAGACGAACCTCTTCTGGGCGTTCGCGTACAACGCAGCGGCCATCCCGGTCGCAGCGCTGGGCCTTTTGAACCCGATGCTCGCCGGTGCCGCGATGGCGCTGTCCAGCGTGTTCGTCGTCGGCAACAGCCTCCGGCTGCGCGGCTTCACGAGCATCACGACCTGACGTACCCCTCCCCAACCCACTCACACAACGAACAAGGAGACGCTGATATGTGCAGCGAACACACCACCACCGCCACCACGGCCCACACCACCCTCCCGCTGGCCGACTCCGGCAGCTGTTGCAGCACGTCCTCGTCGGCGTCCGACGCCGCGTCGTGCTGCAGCGCCCCCGCCGCGGCGGCACCGGAGCCGGCCGCGGCCTCGTGCCACAGCGACGCGGCACCCGC
>JASGDZ010000236.1:0-16352 GCA_047606835.1 Microbacterium sp.
AGCTACAAGGCGCACCGGGTGGCCGAGGACGTGGCGACCGGACCGGATGTCGAGGTCGTCCCCGACCCGCTCGAAGCGCAGGTGCCGATCATCCGCGAGACGCTCGCGGCGCTCGGCATCGCGATCGTCGGCGCGCCCGAGCACGAGGCGGACGACGTCATCGGCACGCTCGCGTCGACGGCCGACATGCCGGTCGACGTCGTCACCGGCGACCGCGACCTGTTCCAGGTGATCGACGACGAGCGCGCGGTGCGGGTCGTCTACACCGGTCGCGGCATGGCGCGCCTCGACGTGCTCGACGACGCGGCAGTGCTCGCCAGGTACGGCGTGCACGCCGCGCAGTACGCGGACCTCGCGGCCCTGCGCGGCGACCCCTCAGACGGCCTTCCGGGCGTCGCCGGGATCGGCGAGAAGTCGGCGGCGCGGCTGCTGACGCAGTACGGCGACCTCGCCGGCATCCGCACCGCAGCCGCAGACGCGTCGACGGCGATGACCGCGTCGGTGCGCGCGAAGCTGATCGCGGCAGCGGACTACCTCGATGCGGCGCCGACGGTGGTGAACGTCGTGCGCGATCTGGCCCTGCCGCCCTTCGACGCGCGGCTGAGGCCGCCGGACGTCGCGCAGCAGGAGGAACGGGCTCGGCTCGCCGCGGAGCACGGGATCGGCACGGCGCTCGATCGGGCGGCGAAGGCCCTCGGCGCCGTGACCGGCTGACGCGCGTCGAGCGGGCTGCGCGTCACTCCGCTCGGCCGGCGAGCGCGTGCGTCGCGGCCACCCACTCGTCGAGCTTGCGCGCCGCCCGCCCGTCGTCGATCGCCGCCGCCGCGGCATCCCGCGCCTGCGCGAGCCGCTCCAGGATCGGCCTGCCCGCCTCGGACGGGTCCTGCGACAGGCGGAACGCGGCGATGCCGGCCGCCGAGTTCAACAGCACGATGTCGCGCACCGGGCCCGGCTCCCCCGCGAGCACGCCCCGCACGACGCGGGCATTGTGCTCCGGCTCGCCTCCCCTCAGGTCGTCGATGTCGGCGAGCGGGATGTCGAGGTCGCGGGGATCGAGATCGTGCTCGTGGATGTCGCCGAGGCTCACCTCCCACAACCGGCTGTGCCCGGTCGTGCTCAGCTCGTCGAGTCCGTCGTCTCCGCGGAAGACGAGCGCCGTCGCCCCGCGCGTGCGGAAGACGCCGGTGATGAGCGGCACGCGGTCCAGGTGCGCGACGCCCACCGCGTTCGCCTCGGCGCGCGCCGGGTTGCACAGCGGCCCCAGGAAGTTGAACACGGTCGGCACGCCGAGCTCGGCGCGGGTGGGGCCGGCGTGGCGGAACCCGGGGTGGAATGCGGACGCGAACGCGAACGTGATGCCGGTGCGCTCCAGCACCTCGGCGACCGCCATGGGCGTCAGGGTCAGGTCGACGCCGAGGGCCGCCAGCACGTCCGACGAGCCCGACGACGAGCTCGCGGCCCGGTTCCCGTGCTTGACGACGGGCACGCCCGCGGCTGCTGCCACGATCGCCGACATCGTCGACACGTTCACGGTGCCGAAGCGGTCTCCCCCGGTTCCCACGATGTCGAGCACGTGCGGATCGACCGGCAGCGGCAGGGCCGCCTCGAGGATGGCGTCGCGGAAGCCGACGATCTCGTCCACCGTCTCGCCCTTTGCGCGCAACGCGACGAGGAACCCGGCCAGCTGGGCGGGGGTGGCCTCTCCGCGCATCACCTGGCGCATGGCCCACGTCGACTCGGACACGCTCAGATCGCGGCCCTCCAGGAGGGACGAGATCAACTCGGACCAGGACACGCGCTCCGCCATCCTGCGATCCTATCCACGTCGACAGCCCCGCTCACGGCGACTTCCCTGTCGCCTCTTAGGCGATCCTAAGTTCGCGGCGGGGCAAAATCTCGCTCGCGGATGCGAAAATCAGCGGTGGGTTTCGGCCATAATGGGGAACGTGACGACCCCAGCGACCTACGCCCCTGTGCCGAGGGGCATCAAGCGGCCCGATCCGGTAGCGGTGGGCACGATCGTGTGGCTCGGCAGCGAAGTCATGTTCTTCGCGGGCCTGTTCGCGATCTACTTCACCCTGCGCAGCACATCGCCCGAGCTGTGGGCATCTCGCACCGAGCAGTTGAACGTGCCCTACGCGCTCGTGAACACCATCATCCTCGTGCTGTCCTCGGTGACGTGCCAGATGGGCGTGTTCGCCGCCGAGCGGCAGCAGCCGTACACGGTCCGCTCGCCGAAGCGCCGCTGGGGCATGGTCGAGTGGTTCTTCCTCACCTTCGCAATGGGCGCCGTCTTCGTCGCGGGCCAGGTGTGGGAGTACTCGCAGCTCGTGATGGAGGGCATGCCGATCTACGCGGACTCCTACGCGTCGGCGTTCTACCTCACCACCGGGTTCCACGCCCTGCACGTGACGGGTGGCCTCATCGCCTTCCTCTTGGTGATCGGCCGCGCGTACGCGGTGAAGAACTTCGGCGCGAAGGAGGAGACCACCGCGATCGTGGTCTCCTACTACTGGCACTTCGTCGACGTGGTGTGGATCGCCCTGTTCCTCGTCATCTACTTCCTGAAATAGGAGCGGCACCCCGACATGGCACGTGACACGGCACGAGAGAAGAAGCCTCGCACACGCGGTCGGCGCAGCCCCTGGGCGGCCGCCGCGCTGATCGGCATCGGCCTGCTCATCACGGGCGGCGCCTACGCCGGCGCGAGCGCGGCGATGGCGTCGACCGGAGAGACGACGGTCACGACGGCCCTGACCGCGGATGACGGCAAGAAGCTGTTCCAGGCCAACTGCGCGACGTGTCACGGACTCGACCTGCAGGGCACGAACAGCGGGCCGTCGCTGCTCGGCGTCGGCGAGCTGGCCGTGCACTTCCAGGTCTCCACCGGTCGCATGCCCCTGCAGATGCAGGGGCCGCAGGCCCCGCAGAAGCCCGTGCAGTTCACCGACGAGCAGATCGCCGCGATGGGCGCCTACGTGCAGTCCGTCGCCCCCGGCCCGTCGTTCCCGTCGGACGAGACCATCGACGGGCAGGGCGAGGTCGCCGACGGCGCCGAGCTGTTCCGCATCAACTGCGCGATGTGCCACAACGTCGCCGGTGCCGGCGGCGCTCTCACCGAGGGCAAGTGGGCACCCAACCTCGAGCACACCACGGCGCTGAACATGTACGCGGCGATGGTCACCGGACCGCAGAACATGCCGGTGTTCAACGACCTGAACCTCACCACCGCGGAGAAGCGCGACATCATCTCCTACCTGCTCTGGCTGCAGAACAACCCGTCGCCGGGCGGTTTCGGTCTCGGCAACCTGGGGCCGGTTTCCGAAGGCCTGTTCATCTGGATCTTCGGCATCGGCACGCTCATCGCCGTCACGGTGTGGATCACCGCCAAGTCGAACTGACGCAGCACACGCATCGGAAGAGAACGGAACGCACGAGGAGCACAATGGCACACGAGGTAGAGGCGCACGCCGACGACAGGTCGTACGTGCCGTCGCCGGGGCTCGCGGTGGCCGTTCAGGATCCGGTGGAGGTGCCCGACCTCCCGCCGCACCGCCTGCGGGTCACCGACAAGGACCCGAAGAGGATGCGCGACGCCGTGCGCAGCGTCTACACGCTCTTCTACGTGTCGGTCGCCGCGAGCATCTGGGCGATCGCGGCGTACATGCTGTTCCCGATCGAGGACGGCCTGCTCAGCAGCGTCCACAACAACAACATGTTCATCGGCCTCGGCATCGCGCTGGCCCTCCTCGCCATCGGCGTGGGCGCCATCCACTGGTCGAAGGCGATCATGAGCGACAAGGAGTTCATCGAGTACCGCCACCCGACGCGGGGTCGCGACTCGACGCGCGCCGCCGCGGTGCAGGTCTTCGCAGACGCCAACGAGGAGTCCGGCTTCGGCCGGCGCACGATGATCCGCGGATCGTTGTTCGCCGCCCTGATCGCCTCGATCCTCCCCGGCGTCGTGCTGTTCCGCGGGCTCGCGCCGCACAGCAGCCCCGACGACCCGGTGGCCGGCGACCCGGTCCAGCTCCTCAGCCACACGATGTGGAAGGAGGGGATGAAGCTTGCGCACGACCCGACCGGTGAGCCGATCAAGGCATCGGACGTCACGCTCGGATCGGCGGTGCACGTCATCCCCGAAGAGCTTGCGGAGCTGGGTCACGAGGAGGGCTACCTGGAGCAGAAGGCCAAGGCGATCGTGCTCCTCATGCGCCTGCGCCCCGAAGACCTGGTGCCCGCCACCAACAGGCTCGACTGGACCTACGACGGCATCGTCGCCTACTCCAAGGTCTGCACCCACGTCGGCTGCCCGGTCGCGCTGTACGAGCAGCAGACGCACCACCTGCTGTGCCCGTGCCACCAGTCGCAGTTCGACGTCGCCAACGGCGCGGCCGTCATCTTCGGACCGGCCGCCCGGCCGCTGCCGCAGCTGCCCATCACCGTCGACGCGGAGGGGTACCTCATCGCCAAGAGCGACTTCGAGGAACCCGTCGGCCCGAGCTTCTGGGAGCGCCATTGAGCACCGCAACCGTCACCGAGGAGCGCGAGTCGGGAAACGACCCGCGTGAGAAGCCGCTCGGCGGTCGCTTCGTCGGCTGGGCGTCGAACTACATCGACGAGCGCACGAGCCTCTCCGGCCTCGTCAAGGAGCTCGGTCGGAAGATCTTCCCCGACCACTGGTCGTTCATGCTCGGCGAGATCGCCCTGTGGAGCTTCGTCGCCGTGCTGCTGTCGGGCACCTTCCTGACGTTCTTCTTCCAGGCGTCGATGGTGCCGACGCACTACGCCGGCAGCTTTGCACCCATGAAGGGCGTGGAGATGTCGGCCGCCCTGGACTCGACCCTGCGCATCTCGTTCGACGTGCGCGGCGGACTCCTCGTGCGCCAGATCCATCACTGGGCCGCCCTCACCTTCGTCGCCGGGATCGGCGTGCACATGCTGCGCGTGTTCTTCACCGGCGCGTTCCGCAAGCCCCGCGAGCTGAACTGGGTGATCGGCTTCATCCTGTTCGTGCTCGCGATGGCCGAGGGCTTCACGGGGTACTCGCTTCCCGACGACCTGCTCTCGGGCAACGGCCTGCGCATCATCGACGGCATGATCAAGGGCTTCCCCGTGATCGGCACGTGGACCTCGTTCCTGCTGTTCGGCGGCGAGTTCCCCGGCGACCAGATCGTCGGCCGCCTCTACACGCTGCACATCCTGCTGCTGCCCGCCATCCTCGTCGCACTGCTGCTGGTGCACCTGATGCTCATGGTGATCAACAAGCACACGCAGTTCGCGGGGCCCGCGCGCACCAACGAGAACGTCGTCGGCTACCCGATGATGCCCGTGTACATGTCGAAGATGGGCGGCTTCTTCTTCATCACGTTCGGTGTGATCGTGCTCATCGCGTCGCTGTTCACGATCAACCCGATCTGGAACTACGGGCCGTACGACCCGTCGCCGGTGTCGGCGGGAACGCAGCCGGACTGGTACATCGGCTTCGCCGACGGCGCTCTGCGTCTCGCGCCGCCGCACCTGGAGTTCGTGTTCCTCGACCGCACCTGGTCGTTCAACATCCTGCTGCCCGTCGGCGTGCTGGGCGTGTTCATCGTGCTCGTGCTCATCTACCCCTTCATCGAGGCCTGGATCACGGGCGACCAGCGCGAGCACCACGTCGCCCAGCGGCCGCGCAACGCCGCGACCCGCACCGCGATCGGCGCCGCCGGCGTCGTGTTCTACGCCACGCTGTGGGCGGCTGCCGCGTCGGACATCATCGCGACCCACTTCTGGCTCACGATGGAGGGGGTCATCAACTTCCTGCAGGTGACGCTGATCGTCGGGCCCGTCATCGCCTACTTCGTGACGAAGCGGATCTGCATCGCCCTGCAGAAGAAGGACCGGGAGATCGCCCTGCACGGCTACGAGTCGGGCCGCATCGTGCGCCTTCCCGGCGGCGAGTACATCGAGGTGCACCAGCCCGTCGACGAGTACGAGCGCTGGAAGCTCGTCGGCTACGAGACGTACGAGCCGCTCGTGGTGCGCCCCAACGAGAGGGGTCGCATCGGGTTCTGGCAGAACGCGCGCGCCGCGCTGTCGCGGTGGTTCTTCGAGGACCGCCTCACCCCGGTCACGAACACGGAGCTGCGGGCTGCGGTGGAGCACCAGCAGCACGCGCTGGAGCACCTGCGACACGAGGAGGACGAGGAGATCCGCGGGGCGCACGCCCGCGCCGGCTTCCCCGACGCGCCGCTCGACCCGATCGACGACGGTGACCACAGCGAGACCGCGGTGAAGCCCTCGCACCTGATCGCGCCCGAGCCCGCGCCCGGCGCGGAGCCGACGAAGAACCGTGAGAAGGACGGCGGTCAGTAGCCTCCGCCTTCGGCAGGATTCCGACGCCGTCTGGCCCTGTGCCGGACGGCGTCGGCGTCTGCGCCGCCGTAGGGTGGAGCGCATGACCGACGCGCTCTCCTTCTTCGCCGCCAAGCTCCGCCACGAGACGGATCCGTCCGACGTCTACGCAGCGCAGAAGCGGGGTGAGCGCTTCACCCTCGTCGACGTGCGCAGCGACGAGGCGTGGGCGCAGGGCCGCATCCCGGGTGCCGTCCATCTGCACTACAGCGAGATCGCCGAACGCGCGCCGAGGGAGCTGGACTCCTCACTCCCGGTGGTCGTGCATTGCTGGAGCCCCGGCTGCAACGCCGGCGCCAAGGGAGCGCTGGAGTTCGCGAGGCTCGGCTGGAGCGTGCGCGAGATGATCGGCGGCTACGAGTACTGGGTGCGCGAGGGCCAGCCCACCGAGAACGACGCGGGACCGCTCCCGGGCGTCTTCGACCCGCTCACCATGGTCGTGCGGGCACCAGACGCCGCTCAGCGGGCGAAGTAGCCGCGGTAGTACTCGTACACCCAGCCGACGATCGCGACGACGAAGACGCCGAGGCCGATCGGGAGCATCCAGCTTCCGACGGCGAGAGCGATCATGCCGAGCGCGGCCGAGAAGGCGAGCACGATCGGCCACCAGGACCACGGGCTGAAGTGCCCCTGCTCGGGGTCGCCGTCGTCGATGTCGGCCGTCAGCACGTCCTCCGGCAGGTCGCCCCGCTGCGCCTTGTGCACGCGACCGAGGTAGAACGCGATGAGCGCCGCCATGAACGTGGTGAAGAACAGCGCGACGGTCCCCACCCACTCGATGCGGTGCACCAGCTCACCCGTGTGGGCGACGATGCTCCACGTCGTGTAGACGACGCCGACCAGGGCGAAGAACCCGCCCAGGAGCCACCAGAGATTGACGTTCGAGCGCATGCTACTTCACCTCTCCGTCGGCGGTGTCGGCGACGGCGGCATCCTGCGCGGGATGCTCGGCGGCCTCCGGGTGGTGCAGGTCGAACGCGGGTCGCTCGCTGCGGATCCTCGGGATCGACGTGAAGTTGTGGCGCGGGGGCGGGCAGCTCGTCGCCCATTCGAGCGACGCGCCATAGCCCCACGGGTCGTTGACGGTCACCTTCGGCGCCTTGCGCGCGGTGAGCCACACGTTGAACAGGAAGGGCACCATCGATGCGCCGAGGATCATCGCCCCGATCGTCGAGACCTGGTTCTCCCACGTCCAGTTGTCCAGCGGGGAGTAGTCCGCGTACCGGCGCGGCATGCCGTCGACACCCACCCAGTGCTGCACGAGGAACGTCGTGTGGAAGCCGATGAACAGCATCCAGAAGTGCACGTAGCCGAGCCGCTCGTTGAGCATGCGGCCCGTCCACTTCGGCCACCAGAAGTAGAAGCCCGAGAACATGGCGAACACGACCGTGCCGAACACGACGTAGTGGAAGTGCGCCACGACGAAGTAGGAGTCGGAGAGAGCGAAGTCGAGCGGCGGGGAGGCGAGGATCACCCCGGTGAGGCCGCCGAACACGAACGACACGAGGAAGCCGAGCGCGAAGACCATCGGGGTCTCGAACGTCACGGAACCGCGCCACATGGTGCCGATCCAGTTGAAGATCTTGACGCCGGTGGGCACCGCGATGAGCATCGTCATGACCGCGAAGAAGGGCAGCAGCACGGCGCCCGTGACGTACATGTGGTGCGCCCACACCGCGACCGACAGCGCCGCGATCGAGATCGTCGCGTATACCAGCGTCTTGTAGCCGAAGATCGGCTTGCGGCTGAACACAGGGAACACCTCGGAGACGATGCCGAAGAACGGCAGCGCGATGATGTACACCTCGGGGTGACCGAAGAACCAGAACAGGTGCTGCCACAGCAGCACGCCCCCGTTCGCGGGGTCGTAGATGTGGGCGCCGAGGATGCGGTCGGCCGCCCCGGCGAGGATGGCCGCCGCGAGCACCGGGAACACCATGATCACGAGGATGCTGGTGATCAGCGTGTTCCAGGAGAAGATCGACATCCGCCACATCGTCATGCCGGGCGCGCGCATCGTGATGATCGTCGTGATGAAGTTGACGCCGCCGAGGATCGTGCCGAAGCCGCTCATGCCGAGGCCGAGCATCCAGAGGTTTCCACCGGCGCCCGGCGAGAACGTGACGCCCGCCAGCGGCTGATAGGCGAACCAGCCGAAGGCTGCCGCTCCCTGCGGCGTCAGGAACCCCGCGACGGCGATGGTCGAGCCGAACAGGAACAGCCAGAACGCGAACGCGTTGAGCCGTGGGAACGCGACATCCGGCGCTCCGATCTGCAACGGCATGACGACGTTCGCGAACCCTGCGAAGAGCGGCGTCGCGAACATCAGCAGCATGATCGTGCCGTGCATCGTGAAGAGCTGGTTGTACTGCTCCTTCGTCGGGATGATCTGCATCCCCGGCTCGAACAGCTCGGCGCGGATGATGAGCGCCATGACGCCGCCGAGCATGAAGAACAGCACGGAGGCGATCAGGTACATGTAGCCGATCGTCTTGTGGTCGGTGGACGTGATCCACTTGACGACGATGTTGCCCTTGTGCTCCGTGCGCGAGGCGGTCAGCAACGCCGCCTGGCGGGGCGGAAGAGTCGTCGGGCGGCCGTGCGTCGCCTGCTCCTGTTGCGGCGGCAGAGTCGTCGTCATGTCCCTCAGTGTCCTTCCTCGCCGGTCGTGGCCCCGGTGCCGGGGAGATTGGCGAGCCGGTTGTACTCGTCGGTGATCGGGCCGGTCTGGCCCTTGGCGCGCAGCGTTGCGAGGTACGCCTCGTATTCGCTCTCGCTGACGACCTTCACGGTGAAGAGCATCTCGGAGTGGTATTCGCCGCACAACTCGGCGCACTTGCCGGCGTACTCGCCCTCGCGCGTCGGCGTGAACGACCACGAGTTGTCGTGGCCGATGTACATGTCCTTCTTGTAGAGGAAGTCGATGATCCAGAACGAGTGGATGACGTCGCGCGAGCGCAGGTCGATGCGCACCGTCTTGTTCACCGGAAGGTAGAGGGTCGGCAGCTGGGCCTGATCGACGTCGCCCGTGGTGTCGTCGATCTGGGCCTGGATGCCCATCGACCACACGGCGTCGGCCTGGTCCTCGTCCTCGCCGTTGTACTGGAAGTCCCACGCCCACTGCTTGCCGTAGGCGACGATGGAGACGTCGGGGTCTTCGAACTGCGTCTCCAGGATGTTCTGGTCCCGCGCGGTGAAGGCGAACATGCCGATGATGAGGATGAACGGCACGATCGTGTAGAAGATCTCGATCGGCATGTTGTACCGCAGCTGCACCGGGAGCCCGGTCTGGCCCTTGCGTCGGCGATACGCGATCGCCGCCCAGAACATGAGCCCCCACGTGATGATGCCGACGGCGAGCAGCACGATCCACGAGGTCGTCCACAGGCCGGCCACCATGTCGGTCCGGTCGGTCGCCGGCTGCCCGTCTTCGGTGAACCCCGGGAGGAATCCGTGGAGCTCCGTCGGGGTGCACCCCGCGAGGACGAAGGCCGCGACGATCCCGATCGGGACGGCGGCCCAGCGAAGGCGACGTTTCGAGTGCACGATGCACCTTTCGGGACGCGGATGTGACTTCCGCCAGTCTAGGGCAACCTCACGGCCTATTCAGGTCAAGCATCCAGCCGGAAACGCGAAGTCGCCCCGAGAACGGGGCGACTTTCGGGAGGGGATCAGTGGAAGCTGTCTCCGCAGGCGCAGCTGCCCGCCGCATTCGGGTTGTCGATCGTGAAGCCCTGCTCGGAGATCGTGTCCTTGAAGTCGATCGTCGCGCCGTCGAGATAGGGGACGCTCATGTCGTCGACGATGACCTCCACGCCGTCGAAATCGACGGTCTGGTCGCCGTCGAGGTACCGCTCGTCGAAGTAGAGCTGGTAGATCAGGCCCGAGCAGCCGCCCGGCTGCACCGCGACGCGCAGGCGCAGGTCGTCGCGGCCCTCCTGCTCGAGGAGGTTCCTGACCTTCGTGGCGGCGGCATCCGTCAGGAGCACCCCGTGGGCGCGCTGGGTCTGGTCGGGGGTGAGGGCGGTGTCGGTCATTGGTCGCTTCCGAATCGGGCCAGGATCAGACGGCTGGATGCTCCGATTGTACGCCGCGCGTAGCGGGAAGCGGGCCGCGCCCCCGCGCGGGTGAGACAGCGCGCTGCGCGGGAAACGCACACGCGTCCGTCGCGCAACGAGCTGTCTCAGCGGATGTCAGACGGTACGGTCGTTGAGCCGCGCGAGCAGCAGGGCCTCGGCGACGAGGGCGTTGCGGAACGTCTCCACGTGCAGCGACTCGTTGGGGCTGTGCGCACGGGCGTGCGGATCCTCGACCCCCGTCACGAGGATCTGGGCGCCCGGGAACTCGCGCACGAGATCGGCGATGAAGGGGATCGAGCCGCCGACGCCGAGATCCACGGGCGGCACGCCGTACCCGTCCTCGAACGCCTCCCGCACGGCGGCGACCGCCCAGCCGCTCGTGTCCACGAGGAACCCGTCGCCGAAGTCGACGTCGACGAACTCCAGCTCGGCGCCGAACGGCGCGTGCGCGCGCAGGTGCCGCTCGATCGCTTCGTAGGCCTCGCGCGCCGGCTGTCCCGGAGCCACCCGCGCGCTGACGACGACCGAGACCTCGGGGCTCAGCGTGTTCGACGCGTTCACGACGCTCGGTGCGTCGATCCCCGTCACGGTGATCGCCGGCTGGTTCCAGATGCGGCTGAGGATCGGGCCGCGCCCGATCGGCGAGACGCCCTCCGGCAGCCCTGCCTCGTCGCGCAGCGTCTCCTCCGAGTACTCGGGAACCTCGGCATCCCGCGTCGCGAGCCCCTCGACCGCGACGGCGCCGTCGGCATCCCACAACGTCGCCAGCACAGTGACCACCGCCATCATCGCGTCGGGCACGGCTCCCCCGAACATGCCCGAGTGCGACGCGTGCTCCAGCGTGCGCACGCGCAGCGTGAAGCGCGCGTTCCCGCGCAGCGACACCGTCAGCGCGGGCGTGCGCGCATCCCAGTTGCCGGAGTCGGCGACGACGATCACATCGGCGCGCAGCGCGTCCGCATGGTCCGCGAGGAACTGGGCGAACGAGCGCGAGCCGGCCTCCTCCTCCCCCTCGACGAACAGCGCGATCCCCAGGTCGAAGTCCCCCTCGGTCGCCTCGGCCAGCGCCCGCAGCGCTCCGAGGTGCACCATGACGCCCGCCTTGTCGTCCGCGGCCCCGCGTCCGTAGAGCCGGCCGTCGCGCAGCGTCGGCTCGAAGGGGGGCGAGTTCCACAGCGCCTCGTCGCCGACCGGCTGCACGTCGTGGTGCGCGTAGAGCAGGATCGTCGGACGTCCGCCTCGCGCAGCTCGCGTCGCGAGCACCGCCGGCATCCCGAGCTCGCCGGTGCCGGGGATGACGGCGTCGGCGATCCGCACCGCGTCGAAGACGCCGAGGTCCTCGGCCAGCGCCTTCACGGCCTCCGCGCTGCGGCGCACGTGCACGTGGTCGAACCCGGCGAACGCGACGGACGGGATGCGCACGAGCCGGCCGAGGTCGGCCAGCGCCGCGGGGAAGCCGGCGGTCGCCGCCTCGCGCACGGCGGACTCGAGCGAGGAAGGGTAGGAGGTCATGCGGGTAATCTTAAGCCGCACCCCGTTGACGCGAATCCGAGGATCCACCGTGGCCAAGACCCCTCCCGCTCCCGTTCCGAGCAACGAGGAGGATGCCGCATCCGCCGTCGGAAAGGGCCGCCCCACGCCGTCTCGCGCGGAGCGGGAGGCGGCCCGCAAGCGTCCGCTCGTCGCCGACACGAAGGAGGCGAAGGCCCGCGCCCGCGCAGAGCTGGCCGCGAAGCGGGAGAAGGCCCGGATCGGGATGGCGGCCGGCGACGACCGCTACCTCACGGCGCGCGACAAGGGGCCGCAGCGGCGGTTCGTGCGCGACTGGGTGGATGCGCGGTGGAGCCTGAGCGAGTGGGTCATGCCGCTCATGTTCGTCGTGATCATCATCGGCTTCCTCCCCAGCAGCGGCTGGCTCGTCGCGTATTCGTTCCTCGTCCTGTGGGGCATCATCCTCCTCGTGGTCATCGAGATGGTGATCGCCTCGACGCTCATCAAGCGCGCCGCGCGCCGCAAGTTCGGCGCCGATCACACGGAGAAGGGGCTCGGGTGGTACGGCGCCATGCGACAGGTGCAGATGCGATTCCTGCGGCTGCCGAAGCCGCAGGTCAAGCGCGGCGCGAAGCTCTCCTGACCCGGAGGTCCTTCCGTCCCAGCTCCCGGTTGATCTGGCGCGCCCACAGCGGGCCGCGGTAGAGGAACGCCGTATAGCCCTGCACGAGGTCGGCGCCGGCATCCAGCCGCTCGCGCACGTCGGCCGCCGTCTCGACCCCGCCCACCGACACGACGCAGAACTCCGCGGGAACGACCGCGCGCACCACGCGCAGCACCTGGAGCGACCGCGCCTTCAACGGCGCACCGGAAAGGCCGCCCTCCCCGGCCGCCGCGACGACCGCGGCATCCGTCGCCAGACCCTCGCGAGAGATCGTGGTGTTCGTCGCGATCAGCCCCGCCAGCCCGAGCCGCACCGCGAGCCGGGCGATCGCCTCGACCTCGTCGTCTGGCAGGTCGGGAGCGATCTTCACGAGCAGCGGCGTCGCGCCGGCGGCGTCGCGCACCGAGCTCAGCAGCGGCTCGAGCGTCTCGACGGCCTGCAGGCCGCGCAGCCCCGGGGTGTTGGGCGAGGAGACGTTGACGACGAGATAGTCGGCGAGCGGCGCGAGCAGCGTCGCGCTGCGCAGGTAGTCGGCGGTGGCGTCGGCGACATCCACCACTCGGCTCTTGCCGATGTTGACGCCGATGACGGGCCGCTTTGCGCGCCGCCGCAGCGCCGCGAGCCGGCGCGCGGCCGCCTCGGCGCCGCGGTTGTTGAACCCCATCCGGTTGACGACGGCACGGTCGGCGACGAGACGGAACAGCCGTGGGCGGGGGTTTCCCTCCTGCGGGATCGCGGTGACCGTGCCGATCTCGACATGGCCGAACCCGAGGGCGAAGAGCCCGCGCACGCCTTTCACGTCCTTGTCGAAGCCCGCCGCGACGCCGAACGGCGAGTCGAGCACGAGCCCCAGCGCGCGCATGCGCAGGTCTGGGCCCGGGCGCGTGACGGTGCGGGCGATCCATGAGAGCGGCGGAACGCCGACCACCCGGATCACGGCCATCGCGGCATGATGCGCGGTCTCAGGGTCCAGGCGCGACAGGACCGTCCGGAAGAAGAGGGGATACATCTCCCCCAGGCTATCGGCGTCAGCCGCTGTGATCGGCGCGCAGCTGCGCGATCGCGGCGTCGAAGTCGTCGAGCGACTCGAACGCCTGGTAGACGCTCGCGAAGCGCAGATAGGCGACCTCGTCGAGCTCGCGGAGCGGTCCGAGGATGGCGAGCCCGATCTCGTTCGTGTCGATCTGCGAGGAGCCCGTCTGACGCACCTGCTCCTCGACGGACTGCGCGAGCAGCGCGAGATCGGCCTCGGTCACGGGGCGCCCCTGGCACGCCTTGCGCACCCCCGACATGACCTTCTCGCGACTGAACGGCTCGATCACGCCGGAGCGCTTGATGACGTTGAGGCTCGCGGTCTCGATCGTCGAGAAGCGACCCCCGCACTCCGGGCACTGACGGCGACGGCGGATGCTGAGCCCGTCGTCGCTCGTGCGGGAGTCGATCACGCGGGAGTCGGGGTGGCGGCAGAAGGGGCAGTGCATAGCGGTTACGAGCCTACGCCGCGGTGGGCTGTGCTTCGGCGGGCTGCGCTTCGGCGGGCTGTGCTTCGGTGCGCTGTGCTTCGGTGCGCTCCCTCCCACCCGGACGCCCCAAAGCACAGCCGGATGCCGAGTCCACCCATCCATCGCCGAACCCATCCATCCACCCACACCGTGGGGATGGACTCGGCGCGCGATGTGTGGACTCGGCGAGCTGGCCGCGCGGACAGCGAGCGACGGGCACGCCGGCTACGCCCACCACGAGAACGCCGGCTACGCCCACCACGGGAACGCCGGCTACGCCCACCACGGCTGCACCGGCGGCGCCCACCACGGTTACGACGGCGGCGTGAACCGCGCGAGCACGGCCTCGCCGTGCGCGGGCAGCGCCTCGGCGTCGGCAAGGGCGGCGATGCGTGCCGCGACCTCGCGCAGTGCCGATCGGTCGTACTCGACGACCTGCTGCGGCCGCAGGAACGTGTGCGCGCCGAGGCCTGCGGCGTAGCGGGCCTGACCGCCCGTGGGGAGCACGTGATTGCTGCCCGCGAGATAGTCGCCCAGGCTCACCGGGCTGAAGTCGCCGAGGAACACCGCGCCCGCGTTGACATAGCGCGACGCGGCATCGGCCGCCCCCGCGATGTGCAGTTCGAGGTGCTCGGGCGCGTAGGCGTTGCTGAACGCCTCGGCCGCGGCGAGGTCGTCGACGAGCACGATCGCCGACTGCGGTCCGCCAAGGGCCGCAGCCACCCTCTCGCGGTGACGGGTCGCCGCGGCGACCTGCGCCACCTCGGCGGCGACCCGATCGGCGAGCGCGGGCGAAGGAGTCACCAGCACGGCGCCCGCCTGCTCGTCGTGCTCGGCCTGACTGACCAGGTCGAACGCGACATAGCGCGCATCGGCGGTGTCGTCGGCGACCACGAGGATCTCGGTCGCACCCGCCTCGGCGTCGGTGCCGACGACGCCGGCCACCGCACGCTTGGCCGCCGCGACGAAGTTGTTCCCCGGCCCGGTGACCACGTCGACGGGTTCGAGGCCGAGGCTCGGCACACCATGTGCGAGGGCGCCGATCGCACCCGCACCGCCCATCGCGTAGACCTCGTCGACGCCGAGCAGCACGGCCGCAGCGAGGATCGTGGGGTGCACGCGACCGGCGTGCTCGCGCTGCGGCGGCGATGCGAGCGCGACGTCGCGCACGCCGGCGACCTGTGCCGACACGACGTTCATCACGACACTCGACGGGTAGACGGCCTTGCCGCCTGGCACGTACACGCCCGCCCGGACGACGGGCTGCCAGCGCTGAATCACCCGCGCCCCGGGAGCGAGCTCGGTGACGGATGCCGCCGGCACCTGCGCCGCCGACGCCGCGCGCACGCGGCGGATCGCCTCCTCCAGGGCATCGCGGACCGATGGGTCAAGAGCAGCGGCGGCATCGTCGAGGTGCGCGCGCGGGACGCGGATCGGGTGATCCACGACGCCGTCGAACCGCTCGGCCTGCGCGCGCAGCGCGGCCTCGCCTCGCTCGCGCACCTCCGCGACGACCTGCGCCGCGACGCTCAGCGCCTCGGCGCGCGCCGTCGCCGCGCGCGGCACGGCCGCCAGCAGCTCCGCCGTCGTCAGAGTGCGACCGCGGAGGTCGATCGTCCGCATGTCAGCCCCGCGTGACGCCCGTGACGTCGTGCAGGTATCCGATGCGACCGTCCTCGTGACGGATCACGAAAAGGGAGCCGCGGTCCTCGATCACGAGCGCCCACGCCGTCGGACCGATGCGGAAGATCGGCACGCCGCGCTCATCGTGCACGTCGCGCTCCTCAGGGGCGAGCGCCCAGAACGCCTGATGCACGACCCGCGCCGGCTCGGGCTCCGGCTCCGGCGTCGGCGTCGAGCCGGTGCGGGCGTACTGGGGACGCCACTCCTCCGCCTCCGCCGCCGGGTCGGAGGACGGCTGCGCGGCGACGTCGCCGAATCCGAGGACCCGGTATGCGCCGGTGTCGGTCTCCGGCGTGTACACGTCCGAGTCCGCGGGCAGGTCTGCATCCGCGGGCCGCTCCTCCTCGACAGGGGCCTGCTCGGCCGCGAGGGGCTCGACGGCGTCCGCCTCCACCGGTGCCGCGTACGGCGCGGCGGATGACGGCTCCGCCGCCGCGTACGGCTCGGCCGGCTCCGCTGCTGCAGGCGGCGGCACCGGGGCCGGGCGCGGCGGCCGCGCCGTCACCGGCCGCACGGCGCACCGCAACGCGCGCGCCG
>JASGDZ010000237.1:0-2882 GCA_047606835.1 Microbacterium sp.
CGCGCCGTCAGCGGCGCGACGCCCTCGCGCCCTCAGCGGCGCGACGCCCTCGCGGCCCTCGCTAACGGCCAGCGCACGCCGGTGGCCGCCTCGCACGCCTCCCACACCCGCGCGGCGACGTCGGGATGGCGCGCGATGCCCGGAGGCGCCTGCCGAGCCGGCTCGCCGTGCACGCGCCACCGCGGGCCCCAGTAGTCGCCGCCCTCCGCGTCGGGATCGACGAGCGCCCGCACGAGCGCCCACGCGCCGTGCTCCTTCGACTGGGAGAACGGGGCCTGCAGGTTGTCGGCGAACCGGCCCAGCCGATTCGGCTCGTTGACCCCCGCGACACGCGGCGTGCGGCCGCTCGTGGAGTACCCCGGGTGCGCCACGACGCTCCCGACCCGCACGCCGGCCTCGCGGAGCCTGCGGTCGGCCTCGATCCCGAGCACGGTCGTGGCGACCTTCGACTGCACGTACGCACGCCACGCGGTGTAGCCGTCGACGAGCTGCGGGTCGACCGGGTCGTACGCCCACATCGACGTCGAGAGGCTCCCGATCCACACCATGCGCCCACCCGCGGAGGCGAGGCTCACGAGCAGCTCGCCGGCGAGCGCGAACGGGCCGAGCACGTTCGTCGCGAAGACGACCTCGTGACCGTCGGGGGTCGTCTCGCGCCGACGCGGCGGATGCACGATGCCGGCGTTCAGGAGCAGCCCGTCGAGCCCTCTGCGTGCCCGTGCGGTCGCGGCGGCCGCGCGGATCGAGCCGAGGTTGCTGGTGTCGAGCAGGAGGGTCTCGACGTCGGCGTGGAGCCCGGCATCCGCGAGCCTCGCCGTGATCGCGGCACGCGCCGCGGCCAGCCTGTTGGGGTTGCGGCCGGTCATCACCACGTGCGCGCCCGCCCTCGCGAGCTGCTCCGACGAGAAGAACCCGAGCCCGGCGTTGGATCCGGTGACGAGGTAGCGGCGCCCAGCCAGATCCGGAAGCATGAGCGGATCCCACTCGTCGCGAGGCCTGCTGCCGGCCATGAGACCTCCACCACCTCTTCTCTCCGAAGCCACACTATGGCCAGAGTCCGCCGTTAGGCTGGCTCCATGCGCACGCGCGCCGACATCGAGTGCTGGCTCACCGACATGGACGGTGTGCTCGTGCACGAGAACCGCCCGATCCCGGGGGCGGCCGAGCTGCTCGCGCAATGGCGCGACTCCGGCACGCCGTTCCTCGTGCTGACGAACAACCCGATCTACACGCCGCGCGATCTGAGCGCGCGGCTGCGCTCGTGGGGACTGGACGTCCCGGAGGAGCGCATCTGGACGTCGGCACTGGCGACCGCGGACTTCCTGCGCTCTCAGCTGCCCGGCGGCACGGCGTTCGTGATCGGCGAGGCGGGGCTGACGACGGCGCTGCACGAGGCCGGGTTCGTCATGACCGAGACCCAGCCCGACTACGTCGTGGTCGGCGAGACGCGGCAGTACTCGTTCGAGGCGATCACGAAGGCCATCCGGCTCCTGAACGCCGGGGCGCGGTTCATCATCACCAATCCGGATGCCACCGGCCCCACCCCCGACGGGGTGGTGCCGGCGACGGGGTCGTTCGCCGCGCTCATCACGAAGGCCACGGGCAAGGAGCCGTACGTCGTCGGCAAGCCGAACCCGATGATGTTCCGGTCCGCGATGAACCGCATCGGCGCGCACTCCGAGAACACGGGCATGATCGGTGACCGCATGGACACCGATGTCGTCGCCGGCATCGAGGCGGGCCTGCACACGATCCTCGTGCTCACCGGCATCAGCGATCGGGCGGAGATCGAGCGGCATCCCTTCCGCCCCGACGAGGTCGTGGACTCGGTCGCCGACCTCGTCGTCTCCGAGCCCGCCGAGTCCGAGCTGCCCGAGCTGCTGTGACCGAGCAGAACCTGCTCTTCGGCGCGACGACGATCGTGATCGCCGGGACGCTCGTCGTGTTCGTGGTGCAGTATCTCCGCTCGCGCAGGCGCGACCGCGACCGCTGACCACCGGGCATCCCGTCAGAACACCGGGCATCCCGTCATCCGTGCCGCGGGTTCCGGCTCACAACTGAGGAGATGGACACAACAGAGGATGCTTCGCCGCCCGGCGCTCCTCACTTATGACCATCCCCTCAGCTATGAACGGCGAGCGGGCGCCGCGCGCCCACGAGCGCGGCGGTCAGGACTGCAGCGCGAGAGCGCCCGCGCCGATCAGCGGCCCTTCGTCGCCGAGGCCGCTCGGCACGACGCGCAGCCGCTGCGCATACGGCAGCACAGCCGTCGCGCGCGCCGCGGCGGCGACGAGGTCGACGTAGTCGGGACAGACGCGGGAGAAGCCGCCGCCGACGGCCACGACGTCGAGGTCGAGGAGGGTCGCCGCGTCGGCGAGCGCACCGCCGACGAGAGCGGCCGAGCGCTCCACCGCCTCGCGCGCGATGCGATCGCCCGCGGCCGCCGCCGCACCGAGCTCCTCGCCCGTGCTCCCCCGCCATCCCCGCTCGCGCGCCCACGCGACCGTGGCCGGCCCCGATGCGCGCTCCTCCAGGGTCGCCGGCCCCGACCGCGTCTGCCCGAGGTGCCCCGCGTTGCCCGACGCGCCGCGCAGCGGCGCTCCGCCGAACACGAAGCCCCCGCCGACCCCCGTCGACACGACGATCGACATCGATGCGCGGGCGCCCGCGGTGGCGCCGATCCACGCCTCGGCGAGCGCGAGGCATCCGCCGTCGTGCCCGACGACCACCGGCAGGGCGTCGCCGACGAGCGCCGACACCGTGTCGCGCAGCGCGAAGCCCCGGACGCCCCGCAGGTTGACCGGATGGATGACGCCCTCGTCGACGTCGACGGGCCCCGCGGCACCGATGCCGACGGCCGCCGCGGCGCTGCCCGGCGGCAC
>JASGDZ010000238.1:0-12075 GCA_047606835.1 Microbacterium sp.
AGCGGCACCGAACACGTTGCGCATCAGCCACGGAGCATTGGCCAGCGCCTCGCGCGGGAGCGCGCTAAGAGCAACGGCCGTGGGCTTCACGTTCAGCCCGGCGGAGATCTCGGCGATCGCCCCTCGCGCTGCGGCTGTGGAGGATAGCCCGGTGACGGGTGACATCGCGATCGCCTGGTGCGCGAGCGACTCGATCTCCGGGGTGCCGAGAAGTGTGAGCACGGCGCCTCCGCCGGCTGACTGTCCGGCAATCGTCACCCGCGCAGGGTCGCCCCCGAATGCGGCGATGTTTTCTTGTACCCATTTCAAGGCTGCGAGCCAGTCGAGCAGGCCCCGGTTGGCGGGCGCGTCCTCGACGAGGCCGAATCCCGTGACGCCGAGGCGGTAGCCGACTGTGACGACGACGACTCCTGCGCGGTTGAAGGAGGCGCCGTCGTACCAGGGACTGGTCGGCGATCCCGCGATGTACGCACCGCCGTGTATCCACACGAGCACCGGAAGCGAAGCACGCGCCGACGGGTCGGGGGTGAAGACGTTGACGGTGAGGATGTCGTCTCCCGGAACGGACGGCTCGGGGATCGTCCCGTCGAAGCCTTGCACCTGTGCCGTGGCGCCCGGCGCCGTTGCGTCTCGGACACCTTCCCACGCCGCTCTGCGGACGGGTGCCTCGAACGCAAGCGGGCCGATGGGAATCTCGGCGTACGGGATGCCGTAGAACACCGTGGAACCGTCCCGGCGCAGACCGCGAATCCGCCCATCTGCGATCGCGATCGTGGTGCTGGCGCTTGTCATCTGGGGCTTACTTCGTCACTCGAACGCTCACGGTCATGTCCTCGAGCTCGACCCCGCGGGTCTCCGCGACCTTTCGGTAGACGAAGATGAAGGAGAGCGCTGTCAGCGCTGCGAAGATGCCGTAGGTGAAGCTGAGCCCGATCGTGGCGAGCATGATGGGGAACAGCAGGGTCACGAGGAAGTTCGTGATCCAGTTCACGGGCACTGCGATCGCCATGCCCGCGCCGCGGATCTGGTTCGGGAACACTTCGCCGAGGTATACCCACATCACCGGGCCCCAGGTGCCGCAGAAGAAGATGTAGAACGCGTGTGCGGAGATGAGGCCGACGATCCCCCAACCGAGCGGCAGCGCGTCGGGCCCGGTTCCGCCAGGCGTGCCCTGGGCGAATGCGACGGCGACGAGCGCCAGGGTGATCGCCATGCCCGCCGAGCCGACGAGCAGCATCGGGCGCCGTCCGACTCTGTCGACGATCGCGATCGCGACGAAAGTCATGACGATGCCGAGGATGGACGTGCCGATCGGAATCGCGAGAGCGAGCGCGGAACCGAATCCGACGGCACTCCAGAGGGTGGATCCGTAGTAGAGGATGATGTTGATTCCCGTGGTCTGCTGGAAGAAGGCCAACGCGATCGCGACCCACACGACGGGCTTCAGCCCGGCCGCCTTCCCCCGCACATCCGCGAAGCTCGGACGATGGTCGTTGCTCAATGACGCCTGGATTTCCGCGAGCTTGCCGGCCGGGTTCGGGTCGCCGACGTCCTTCGCGAGGATGCGACGTGCATCGTCGAGCCGACCGACGGTCACCAGGTATCGCGGCGACTCCGGCAGGCGCAGCGAGAGGATCCCGTAGATCACGGAGGGGATGACGCCCATGATGAGCATCCAGCGCCACGCGGGCAACCCGAACCACAGCGCGCTCTCCGGAGAGCCGGCGATCGCTGCGAGTCCGGCGTCGGAGAGGAACGCGGCGAAGAGTCCGAAGGCGATCGCGAGTTGCTGCAGTGATCCAAGACGTCCTCGCGCCGCTGCTGGCGCGACCTCGGCGATGTAGGCGGGCACGACGACCGACGCGATCCCGATGCCCATGCCTGCGATGATGCGCCAGAAGGTCAGGTCCCAGACGGAAAAGGCGAGTCCGGAGAGAACGGAGGAGATCGTGAACAGCACAGCGGCAACGACCATGACTTTGACGCGCCCGAATCTGTCGGCGGCGCGCCCAGCGAAGATGGCGCCGATGGTGCAGCCCAGCAGTGCGGACGAAACCGCCACCCCCGTCATAAACGGGGTGAGGTCGAAGCCTGCCTTTGCTCCGCTGAGCGCATCGACGGCACCGTTGATCACTGACGAGTCGAAGCCGAACAAGAAGCCGCCCACGGCAGCGGCGACGGAGATGCCGAGGACCTTGCCCGGGATCTTGGACTGTGGACTAGACATGAGTTCCCTCCATTGGGTCGCGTCCCACCATTGGGATCGTTCAACTCATGTCACTGCGTGGAATATTGTCCGTCAACGGATGAAATTATCGGCGGCATCATGGTCAAGTGAAGGATGAGCAGGTATCGAGCGCGAGCATCGACTGGGAGCTCGTCGGCATCGATCGGCGCACGACGAAGAACGTTGTAGACAACATCGCACGACTCGGCCCTACAAACCGCAAGGCGCTCGCCGGTTTGCTCGGCACTGGTCGGTCCACGTTGGCGCGTGCGGTTGCCGACCTCCTGGACGCCCGCATCCTCGTCGAGATCGACACGGAGCCGCACGGGCGCGGACGCCCGCAGACGCTGCTCACGATCAACCCACGAGCGGCCTCGGCTATCGGCCTCGATTTCGGGCTTCGACACATCCGAGGTGCCGTTGTGGACGCGGCGCACAACACCCTTGCGACCGTCGAGACCGAAACTCCCATGGACTACACCGTCGGAATCGCGGTCGACGTTGCCGCGGACCTCGTCCGTCAATTGGAGCAGTCTGCGACCGGCCCTATCGCGGGAGTCGGGATTGCCCTGCCCGGGCCCGTCGATCGCACTGCGATGAGCCTGACACGTTCCAGCATCCTCCCCGAATGGGCTGGACTTCCGGTGCTCCCGCACCTAGCCAAGCGGATCCGCTATCCGATGCTCGCAGACAACGAGTCCAACCTCGCCGCCTACGCCGAGAAGCTATGGGGGGCTGCGCGCGACGCTGAGTCGATCGTCTACCTGAAGCTCCACTCCGGTGTGGGCGGCGCGATCATGATGAACGAACAGATTATGCGAGGCCAGCGTGGCGCGGCAGGCGAGTTCGGACACCTCAGCCGCGGCGACGGCGGACAGCTCTGCCGATGCGGCAACCGTGGATGCCTGGAGGCGTCCATCGGCATCCCCTCACTTCTCTCCGAGATGGCCGTCCGCAAGGGACATCCGATCTCGTTCAAGGAAGCGGTGCGCCTGGTAGCGGCTCGGGATGAAGCCTGTCGTACTGTGGTCGAGGCTGCTGGCCGTGACGCGGGCCGAGCCCTCGGAACACTCAGCAACGCGCTCGACCCGCAGTGCATCGTGATCGGCGGAACGCTTCTCCAGTTCGACGATGCCTTGCTGGATGCGATCACCGCCGGGTATCACGACGCCGCCTTGCCGATGCACACCGGGATTCCGATTCGAAGAGCGGAGCTGGGGCGCTGGGCATCCGCGCTCGGCGCGACAGGATTCGTCTTCGCGTCTGGGTTCGACGAGCTGCTCTCCCGAAGCTGGCGTGCCAAGACTGGCTCGTAGCAGTCGCCTGCATTGAAGACGTCCTGGCGCTGGTCGGCTCCCCCCACCTCCGAAGGAGGACTCCGGGCACGCTCAGGCTCGATAGGCCTAACCCGAAACCCTCGGCAGGAAGCAGAAAACCCCTGGGTTGACCAGGGGTTTTCCTATGTCGGGGTGACAGGATTTGAACCTGCGGCCTCTTCGTCCCGAACGAAGCGCGCTACCAAGCTGCGCCACACCCCGTGGCAACCCTCCGAGTCTACCCGACGGCACGCCGTGGTCCGAACGCGCGCGGGCTCACCGCGGCACGAGGGTCAGGAATGTCGCCTCCGGTCGACAGGCGAACCGCACCGGTGCGTAGATCGACTGGCCGAGCCCGGCGCTGACGTTGAGCGGGATGCGGCGCCCCGAATGCGACCACGAGCTCAGTCCTCGAGCCTGCCGCAGCGGCAGGTCGCAGTTCGCGACGAGCGCGCCGTAGCCGGGAACGCGCACCTGGCCGCCGTGCGTGTGGCCGGCGAACACGAGGTTGGCACCGAGTGTCGTGAACGCGTCGAGCACGCGGCGGTACGGCGCATGGGTCACGCCGACGGTGAGCGGCTCCGGGTCGGCGCCGTCGCCGGCATCCGCCTCGCGCAGTCCTTCGACGAGTCCGGGAAGCAGGTCGATGCGGTCCCAATCGCGGTGCGCGTCGCCCACCCCGAACGCGTCGATGCGGTGGCCGCGCACGTCGAACGAGGCCGAGGCGTTGTCGACGCTGCGCCAGCCGAGTCCCTCGAGGTAGGCGTCGAGCGCCGCGGTGTCGAGGGGCTTCAGCACCTCACCGTGCTGCGACGGGCCGGCGAAGTAGGCGAACGGGTTGCGCGGCCCGGGGGCGACGACGTCGTTCGATCCGTGCACGAACAGCCCGGGGATGCCGCGGAACGGCTCGAACGCGGCCCGCACGCCGTCGAGCCCGTCGACGTGGCCGAGGTTGTCGCCGGTGTTGACGATGAGGTCGGGCTGCAACCCGGCGAGCGACGCGATCCACCGCTGCTTGCGACGCTGCCACGGCGCCATGTGCAGGTCGGAGACGTGCAGGATGCGCAGCGGCTCGCTGCCCGGCTCCAGGATCGGCGCCGTGTGGCGGCGCACGACGTAGAGGTGCCGCTCGATCCCGATGCCCCACACCGCGGCCGCCGCGCCGACCGCCCCCGCCGCTGCGAGAGCGGCGAGGGCGGGACGCGAAGAGCCGGGCCGGGTCAACGGCGCCCGTCGCAGTTGCGGGCGCGATAGTTGATGGAGATCTCCGTGTTGCGGTTGACCACCTTGCCGGCGCCCGGAGACGTGCCCGTCACCGTGGTGCGGCCGCTTTGCACCTTCGTGTTCGCGGTACACGTGCCGGACTGCACGTTTCCGAACCCGGCGGCGCGCAGGCTGCTCGCGGCGTTCTCCAGCGTCTGCCCGGAGACGTCCGGGACGGAGATGCCCTCCCCGTTGCTCGGGTTGATCGTGACGGTGGTCCCGCCCGCGACCTTGCCCGCACCGGGACTCTGTTGCGCGACGAGGCCCTCGCTCTCGGTCGAGTCGACCTCGGGGCCGACGCGCACGTTGAAGCCCGCGCTCTGCAGCTTCTTCTGCGCGGCGCTCACCGACAGCCCGATGACGCTCGGCAGCTCCTTGTAGACGACGCGGGTGAGCTCTTTGTCGGGGGTCGGGAACTGTTCGCCGCCGTACAGGGTGTTCGCCTTCCCCTGGATCGTGCGGTTTATGTAGAACGGCAGGTTGATGATCGACGTGCCCTTGACGTAGGTGGACTCGACGTTTCCGCGGTCGCCGTCGGCGTTGCCCGCCCACACCGCGGTGGTCACCTTCGTGCTCGACTCGATGAGCCACTTCTGGGTCTTGTTGTGCGTGCCCGTCTTGCCGATGACAGGGACGCTCCCGCCCGGGTTTCCGGAGACACCGGTGCCCTGGGTCATGACGGCGCGCAGCGCGTATGCCGCGGTCGCAGCCACTTTCGGGTCGAGCACCTGCTTGCACGTGCTGTTGGGCAGCGGGAGGTCGTTGCCCTCGGAGTCGGTGACCCGGTCGATCGCGTGCGGCGTGCACAGCACGCCCTTGTTCGCCACGGCGGCGTAGGCGCCCGCCATCGCGATCGGCGACACGTTGTTCGACCCGAGGATGGAGAACTGCGTGTTCATGTCGACCGGACCCTCGCCGTCGGCCCGTTCGACGCCCAGTCGCGTGGCGAGGTTCTTGATGTCGCACAGGTCGAGCTCCTGGGCCATCGCGAAGTAGCCGGAGTTCAGCGACGAGATCGTGAACTGCAGCGGCGTGCCGATGCGACCCGCCGCGCCGCCGGAGTTGGGCACGGCCTTGTCCGACGCCTGCGCGACCCAGTCTCCGTCGCACGAGTTCGTGAAGCGCTCGTACCTTCGCACCTGCCCGTTGATCACCTCGTTGAGGGAGTGGTCCGTCTCCAGCCAGTCCAGCAGCGTGAAGAGCTTGAACGTCGAGCCGGACGGGAAGCCTCCCGAGGCGCCGAAGGTGCTGTTTCCCGCGTAGACCAGCGACGAGTAGCCCTTCGACTTCTTCGTCTCGCTGAACTTCGTGTTCTGCCCGATCGCGAGGATGCGGCCGGTGTCGGCCTCGATGCTGACGGCCGCCGAGCCGTACTGGTCGCTCTTGGTGCCCGACACCTCCTTCTGGGGCAGCGTGTAGTTAGCCATGGTCTTCGTCACGGTCTTCTGGAGCGAGATGTCCAGGCTCGTGTAGACCTGCAGTCCGCCCTGCTTGAGCGCCTTCTGACGGTCTTCGGACTCCGCGCCGAACGCCGTGTCGTTCATGATGATGTACTTCACGTACTGGCAGAAGTAGGGTGCGACGCTGTTCGCACAGCCGGTCTTGGCGTCGGTGATCTTCGGGGTGATCGGCTCGGCCTTGGCGTCGTCGTGCTGCGCCTGGGTGATCTTGCCCTCTTCCAGCATGCGGTCGAGCACGTAGTTGCGGCGGGTCTTGGTGTCGGCGTAGCCGTCTTCCTCGCTGTTCGTGTAGGTGTCGGTGGTGGCGTGGTAGACCGACCCCTCCTCCTGGTCGATGCGGTACGCGTTCGGGTTCTGCACCATGCCCGCGAGCGTCGCCGCCTGCGCAAGGCTCAGCTCGCTCGCCGACACGTCGAAGTAGTATTTCGCGGCCGCGTCGATGCCGTACGTCGTGCCGCCGAAGTTCGCGATGTTGAGATAGCCGAGCAGGATCTCGTTCTTCGAGTAGCGCTGCTCCAGCGCGATGGCGTACCGCATCTCCTGCAGCTTGCGCTGGTAGCCCTCCGTGCCGGTGGCCGTCGTGGCCTCGAGCCAGCAGGCCTCCTTCGCCTCGTCGAGGCTGACGTCGACGATCGGGGAGCCGTCCTCGTCCAGGAGGACCTCGCCGGCCTCGTCCGTCTTGTAGGTCTCTTCGGCGTTCCACTCGCACTTCTGCACGAGCACGTTCTTGACGTACTGCTGGCTGATCGACGAGCCGCCCTGGGTCTCGCCGTCGCCGCGGAAGTTCTCCAGCAGGGCGCGGGAGGTGCCGATGAGGTCGATGCCGCCGTGCTCGTAGTACCGCGGGTCCTCCGACGACAGGATCGCGTCGTACATGACCGGCGCGACCTCGTCGTAGGTCACCGGCGATCGGTTCTGATCGTAGAACTGCGTGTCCGCGACGTACTTCCCGGTCTTCGAGCTCTTGTAGTACAGCGTCGTGGGCACCATGAGCGCGTCGATGTCGAGGTAGCTCGGCAGGTTGTTGAAGAGCGTCACCGCGCTCTTGGCTGCGGTGCTCGCGATGGCGAGGGCGGGGCTGACCGTCGCGGTGACGAGAAGTCCGGCGATCGCGCTCAGGCCGACGAGGCCGGCGAAGCCTCCGAGCACACCTGTAGCCGTGCGTTTCGAGTCGGGCATAGGGTTGATGCTAAGGGAGTTAGCTGGACGAAGCCTTGAGGGCGCCCGGCATCCGCTCCGTTCTCCGCCTGACAGGCAATCCGACGGGAGAGGCATGACCGCCTGGGAATATCTCACGACGCCGCTGATGGTCCACAACACCGCCGCGATCCTGAACAACTGGGGCAAGCAGGGATGGGAGCTCGTGCAGGTCGTGCCGGGTCCGGAGGGCGGTCTGGTCGCGTACCTGAAGCGGCCGGCGGCGGATGCCGCGGGCGCGACCAACACGGGACTGGATGCCGCGGCCGAGGCCGCGCGCCGATTCGAAGGGCAATGACATGAGCATCTCCGCACGTCTCGCCGAGCTCGGCATCGAGCTGCCGCAGGTCGTCCCGCCGGTCGCGGCGTACGTGCCGGCGAAGTCGCACGGCGACCTGGTCTACACGGCCGGGCAGCTGCCCATGGTGTCCGGCGCGCTGCTGGCGACCGGCAAGGTCGGCGACGGGCACGGGCTCGTGCCGGCATCCGACGCGAAGCAGTACGCCCGCCAGTGCGCGCTCAACGCCATCGCAGCGGCGGCGGCCGCCGCCGGCGGCGTCGACCGCCTCACCGGGGTGCTGAAGGTGACCGGCTTCGTGGCATCCGTGCCGGAGTTCACCGGCCAGCCCGGCGTCGTCAACGGCGCCAGCGAGCTGCTCGGCGAGGTCTTCGGCGACGCCGGCCGCCACGCGCGCTCGGCGGTGGGCGTGCCCGTGCTGCCGCTCGACTCGCCGGTCGAGGTCGAGGTGGTCTTCACGCTCGCGTGAGCCGCCGCCGAAATTCGGAGATCTGCCGAGATTCGGCCGGCTGCCGCCGATCGATCCGACTCCGGGCTGATCTCCGAGCTCGGGCTACCTGACCTGGGCGGTGATGACGCTCATCACCTGCGTGTCGGCGAGGGTCGTGGTGTCGCCGATCTCGCGCCCCTCCGCGACATCCCGCAGCAGGCGGCGCATGATCTTGCCTGAGCGGGTCTTCGGCAGCTCTCCGACGATGTAGACGTCGCGCGGTCGCGCGATCGGCCCGATCTGCTCGCCGACCCACAGCCGCAGCTGGGAGGCCAGCCCGTCGGGCGTGTGCGCGGCGAGGTACGACTCCTTGACGATGACGAACGCGACGACCGCCTGACCGGTCGTCGCGTCCGACGCGCCCACGACGGCCGCCTCGGCCACGGCCTCGTTGGCCACGAGCGCGGACTCGATCTCGGCGGTCGACAGGCGGTGCCCTGAGACGTTCATGACGTCGTCGACGCGGCCCAGGAGCCACACGTCGCCGTCCGCGTCGAGTCGGGCGCCGTCGCCGGCGAAGTAGTAGCCCTGGGCGGCGAACTTCGCCCAGTAGGTCTCGACGAAGCGATCCGGGTCGCCCCAGATGCCGCGCAGCATGCTCGGCCACGGCCGGGTGATGACGAGCAGGCCCCCGTTGCCGTTTCCGACGTGCTCGCCGCTCTCGTCGACGACGTCGACCGAGACGCCGGGCACGGCGACCTGCGCCGATCCGGGCTTGGTCTCGGTGATGCCGGGCAGGGCCGAGATCATGATCGCCCCGGTCTCGGTCTGCCACCACGTGTCCACGATCGGCGCGTTCTTGCCGCCGATGATCTTGCGGTACCACATCCACGCCTCGGGGTTGATGGGCTCGCCCACCGACCCCAGCAGGCGGATCGACGACAGGTCGAACCTCTTCGGCACCTTGCGGCCGATCTTCATGAACGAGCGGATCGCCGTGGGCGCCGTGTAGAAGATCGTCACGCCGTACTTCTCGATGATCTCCCACCAGCGGCCGGGATGCGGCGTGTCCGGCGTGCCCTCGTAGAGCACCTGCGTCGCGGCGTTGGCGAGCGGACCGTAGACGACGTAGGAGTGGCCGGTGACCCAGCCGATGTCCGCCGTGCACCAGTAGACATCCGTCTCGGGGTGCAGGTCGTGCACCACACGGTTCGTGAACGCGGCCTGGGTGAGGTAGCCGCCGGTCGTGTGCAGGATGCCCTTGGGCTTTCCCGTCGTGCCCGAGGTGTAGAGGATGTACAGCGGGTTCTCGGCGGGGAACGCGGGCGCCTCGTGCTCCGGTGACGCCTGCGCCACGACGTCGTGGTACCACAGGTCGCGGCCCTGCACCCAGTCGATGTCGTTGCCGCCGCGCTCGACGACGATCACGTGCTGGACGGTCTCCTGCTCGCCGGCGCCTCCTCGGTCGCCGAGAGCGAGGTCGACGGCGGGCTTGAGGGAGGAGACCTTGCCCTTGCGGTAGCCGCCGTCGGCGGTGATCACGAGCTTGGCGCCGGCGTCGTCGATGCGCGCGCGCAGGCTGTCGGCGGAGAACCCGCCGAAGACGACCGAGTGGATGGCGCCGATGCGCGCGCACGCGAGCATGGATGCCACGGCCTCGGGGATCATCGGGAGGTAGATCGCGACGCGGTCGCCGTGGCCGACGCCGAGGCCTTCGAGCGCGTTCGCCAGGCGTGTGACCTCCTCGGTCAGCGCGGCGTACGTGATGCGGCGCTCGTCGCCGTTCTCGCCCTCCCACAGCAGCGCGACCCGGTCGCCGAGGCCGGCTTCGACGTGGCGGTCGAGGCAGTTGTATGCGACGTTGAGCTCACCGTCGGCGAACCACTTCGCGAACGGCGGGTTCGACCAGTCCAGCACCTCGGTGAACGGCGTGTGCCAGTGCAGCAGCTCGCGCGCCTGGTCGGCCCAGAAGCCCTCGCGGTCCGCGGCGGCGCGCTCGTACAGCTCGGCGGTGGCCACCGCCGAAGCGGCGAACTGCGCCGGGGGCGCGAAGCGGCGCGTCTCGTCGAGCAGGTGGTCGATCTGGCTGCTGGCGGGTGTGCTCACGGGTGGCGCTCCTTCGCGGACCTACGCGGATGCGGCATCGGCACGGCGGATGCGCCGAGGATGCGAGGACACAGACAGGCTATCGCCGGGTGCGCGAGACGACCACCTCAGCGCGTCGGTGATGAGTCTGCCGAGAGTTCGCCAAGACGCCGATCAGAGCCGGCCGGATCCGTTTTGCGCCCCGTGTCGGAGTGCGTATGCTCGTTCACGGCCGAACATTCGATTCTGGCATCCGCAGGAGCCTGTAGCCCCCGACCGGGCCCTGCGCGCGGCGGCATCCAATCCCCCCCAGTTGGATGCCGCCCTCTCCTTTCGTGGCCCGTGTGTCGCGTGCTGTCGCGGCGTGTGCTCCTCCACAGGGCGGGTGCCGGCGAGCACTGTCCACGGATCCGGCGGCACGGCCGCCGCGGGCGATCGGGGCGTCATAGCGTCGTCGGCATGTCCGAACCGTTCGTCGTCCGTCCACGCGGCGCGGCGCCGTCGCGCGCGCAGGCCGCGGCGTCGGCGTCGTCTGCGCGACGACGCGGTCCGGTGCTGCCGGGGCACCCCGTGCTCGACCGGCTCGCCCCGCACCTGGACGCCCCCGACATCACCGACGTCTTCCTCAACGGCGCCGACCGGCTCTACGTCGATCGGGGCGACGGCCCGGTGCGGGTCGAGGGCTGGCGGGCGTGCGAAGACGACGTGCGGGAGCTCGCCGTCGCGCTGGTGTCGGCGGGCGGGAGACACCTCGACGACGCGGCTCCGTGCGTCGACGTGCGGTTGGAGTCGGGGGCGCGGGTGCACGCGGTGCTGCCGCCGGTGTCGACCGCCGGCACTCTCGTGTCGCTGCGCATCCCGCGGCTCGACGCTCCCGCACTCGCGGAGCTGGAGGTGCGCGGCATGATGCCGCCGCCGGCGCGGGGGTGGCTCGAGTCGCTCGTGGCCGCGCGGGAGAACCTCCTCATCTCGGGCGCGGCGGGCTCAGGAAAGACGACGCTGCTGGCCGCGCTGCTGGCGGCGGCCCCCGAGTCCGATCGCATCGTGACGATCGAGGACGTCGCGGAGCTGCGCCCCGCGCATCCGCACCACGTCGCGCTTCAGGCGCGGCAGCCGAACCTCGAGGGCGCGGGCGGGGTGGGTCTTGCCCGCCTCGTGCGCGAGGCGCTGCGCATGCGGCCCGACCGGCTCGTCGTCGGCGAGTGCCGCGGCGACGAGGTGCGCGAGCTGCTGTCGGCGCTCAACACGGGGCAC
This sequence comes from Microbacterium sp., assembly GCA_047606835.1. Taxonomy (GTDB): domain Bacteria; phylum Actinomycetota; class Actinomycetes; order Actinomycetales; family Microbacteriaceae; genus Microbacterium. The sequence continues at coordinate 11,531 of JASGDZ010000238.1, forward strand.
GACGGCGGCGCGGGCACGCTGCATGCGAACGGGCTCGGCGACGTGCCGGCGAGGCTGGAGGCGCTCGGCGCCCTCGCGGGGCTCGACGATCGCGCGCTCGCGCGGCAGGCGGTGAGCGCCATCGGGTGGGTGCTGCACCTCGACCGCGACGACCGCGGCGTGCGCCGGCTCGCCGGTGCCGGCCGGCTCATCATCGACGGCGACCGGCTGGGCGTCGTCGAGGAGGTGCCGTGGGCCGCGTGAGTCGGGTGCCCGAGAGCCCCCGGTTCGCGGCGCCTGCGCGCCGGAGGGCGCACACCGACGGCGAGGATGCCGCGGGCACGGTGCTGCGCGTCGCGGTGCTGCTGCAGGCGGGGGCGGCTCCCGACGCGGCATGGCGGCATCTCGCGGGGGCCGACGCGCGCGCCGCGGAGATCTGGGCCGCCGTGGAGGGCGGGGCGTCCGTCCCGCACGCGCTGCGCGAGCGCGGCGGCGCCTGGGTCGAGCTCGCCGCCGTGTGGGAGGTCGCCACGACCGTGGGCGCGCCGCTCGCTGCGAGCCTGCGC
>JASGDZ010000239.1:0-4692 GCA_047606835.1 Microbacterium sp.
CTCACGCGCAACGAGCTGTCTCACGGCGCGCCAGACACGGACGGCGCGCCGGGCACGGACGGCGCAGCGTCCGCGGCATCCCCGCCCTCCGCCTCGACGAACCGGGATGCCGCGAGCTGCTGCGCCGCGAGCTGGGCGTAGAGCCCGCCCTTCGCCAGAAGCGCCGCGTGCGTGCCGGACTCGACGATGCGCCCCGCGTCGAGCACGTGGATCACGTCGGCGCCGATCACCGTCGACAGCCGGTGCGCGATCGTGATCGTCGTGCGGCCGCGGGCCGCGGCATCCAGCGCGTCCTGCACAACGCGTTCCGACACGGTGTCCAGCGCCGAGGTGGCCTCGTCGAGCAGCAGCACCGCCGGATCCTTCAGCAGTACGCGCGCGATCGCGATGCGCTGCTTCTCGCCGCCGGAGAGCCGATACCCGCGCTCGCCCACGACCGTGTCGTACCCCTTCTCGAACCCCGCGATGACGTGGTGGATGCTGGCCGCCCGGCACACTTCCTCGAGCTCGGCGTCAGTCGCGTCCGGCTTCGCGTACCGCAGGTTCTCGCGGATCGTGGCATGGAACAGGTAGGTCTCCTGCGACACGATGCCGACGTTGTCGATGATCGACTCCCTGGTGAGCCGCCGCACGTCCTCCCCCGCGAACAGCACGCTGCCGGCGGACGCCTCGTACAGGCGCGGCGTGAGGTAGAGCACCGTCGTCTTTCCCGCGCCGCTCGGCCCGACGAACGCCACGTGCTGCCCCGGCTCGGCGATGAACGTCACGCCCCGCAGCGTCGCGCGGGCGTCGGGCGAGGCGTCGGGGTAGCGGAACACGACGTCGCGGAACTCGACCCGACCGAGCACCCCCGGCGCGTCGGCCACGGTCACGGCGTCGGGCGCGTCGCGGATCGCGGGCACGAGGTCGAGGTACTCGAAGATGCGCGCGAACACCGCCGCCGACGTCTGCAGGTCGAGCGCGACGCGCATGAGGGCCATGAGCGGCATCAGCAGCCGCGCCTGCACGGTCGTGAACGCGACGATCGTTCCGGCGGTGATCGCGTCGGTGCCGCCCGTGACGAGCAGGCCCGCCACGAGGTAGATCACCGCCGGCACGCTCGCCATGAGCACCTGCACGACCGCGAAGAACCCCTGGCCGCTCATCGCGCCCCGCACCTGCAGCCGCACCTGGTTGCGGTTCTCGTCCTGGTAGCGCGCCGACTCGGTGCGCTGGCGGTTGAACGACTTGGAGAGCAGGATGCCGCTGACCGACAGGGTCTCCTGCGTGATGGCGGAGAGCTCCGACAGCGACTCCTGCGTCTGGCCGGCGATGCGCGCACGCACCTGCCCGACCCGGCGCTGCACGATCACGAGGAACGGCATCAGCACGACGGCGACGAGCGTCAGGCGCCCGTCGATGAGGATCATCGCGACGAGCGACGCCGCGACCGTCACGAGGTTTCCGAGGATGCTCGTGACGGTGTTCATGAGCACCCCCGCCACCGCGCCGACGTCGTTCTGCAGGCGCGACTGGATGACGCCGGTCTTCGTGCGGGCGAAGAAGCCCAGCTCCATCGCCTGCAGGTGCTCGAACAGCCGCACCCGCAGGTCGCCGGTCACGCTGTTGCCGACGGTGGCGGTGAGCCAGGTCTGGACGACGCCGAGCGCCGCCGAGGCGAGGAACAGCGCCACCATGGCCACGACGAGCCGCGCGAGCAGGGGGATGTCGGGCGCCGACCCGTCGGTGGGGAACAGCGCGTCGTCGAAGATGCGCTGCACGATGAGGGGCGGCACGACGGCGACCGCCGCGCCCACGACGACGAGCACGACCGTGACCGCGATGCGGCCGAGGTAGGGGCGAAACAGCGCCACGACGCGGCGGCCCAGGTGCTCGATGCGCGGCGCCTGCGCGTTGAGGCGGCGCTGCGCGGCGGCATCCACCCCGCGGAATCCGCCGGGACCGCCGCGCCCGCCGCCCATGCTCACACGGGTCAGCGTAGCCCGCGCGGGTCAGGCGAGACCCGCCACGAGGTTGACGACCGTCGCGAGGATGACGGCTCCGAACAGGTACGCGAGCATCGTCTGCGCGATCACGACGCGGCGCAGCTCGTTGGTGCTCACGTTCGTGTCGGCGACCTGGTAGGTCATGCCGAGGCCCACCGAGAAGTAGATGAAGTCGGTGTACATGGGAGCATCCGGCCGACCGTTGAACGAGATGCCGCCTGGCTCGTCGCCGGCGTAGTAGAGGCGCGCGTAGCGCAGCATGTAGTCGGTCTGGATGAGCGCCCACGAGCCCACGACGCTCACCACCGCGATCGCGGCGAGGAGGAAGCTCTCCGGCCGCTCGGCGCGACCGGACTGCAGCAGCACGAGCGCGACGGCTCCCAGGCTCGCGATGCTGCCGAGGATCGCGATGAGGCGGGCGACCACACGACCCGGGTCCTCCCGCGTCGCGTGCTCGCGGGTGCGCTCGGCGTCCATCGGCCAGCAGACGACGAGGATCCACACCACCGTGACGAGCGCCCCCGCGCCCCACCCGCCGACGAGGCCCGACGGCGCCCCGAACCGCCACCCCAGCAGCACGCCCACGACGACGCCGACGAAGGCGCCGACGAGCAGCCGCGCGACCGGGGTGGCGTGGACGATCATGGCCGAATCGTCCCACGGGATAGGGAATCTTCCGTCGGCGCGCGCCGTTACGCTCAATCGGCGCCGTCCTCCGGGTGGCGTGCGCGACCCCGAGGAGCCCTCCGCATGACAGATGCCGCGACCGACACCACGGGCCGCCCGACCGCCGCCGCATCCGCCGCGACGGTCGGCGCGCGCGAGGCGCGGGTGATCTGGCTGCTCCTCGGCGCCGCGTTCGTCGCGATCCTCAACGAGACCACGATGGGCGTCGCCATCCCGCACCTCATCGACGACCTGTCGATCACCGCGGTCATGGCGCAGTGGCTCACCACCGCGTTCATGCTCACGATGGCCGTCATCATCCCGGTCACCGGCTTCCTGCTGCAGCTCATGCCCACGCGCCGGGTCTTCCTGCTCGCGATCTCGCTCTTCTCGCTGGGGACGCTGCTGGCCGCCGTGTCGCCGGGATTCGCGATGCTCGTCGTGGCGCGGGTGGTGCAGGCATCCGGCACCGCGATCATGATGCCGCTGCTGATGACCACCCTCATGACGGTCGTGCCCGCGAACATGCGCGGGCGCATGATGGGCCGCGTGTCGGTCGTGATCTCTCTCGCGCCGGCGATCGGGCCGACGCTGTCCGGCGTCGTGCTCGACACCCTGGACTGGCGGTGGATCTTCGGCATCGTGCTGCCGATCGCACTCGCGATGCTCGTGGCGGGCGCCCGCTGGATGGAGAACATCGGCGACACGGACCCGGCCCCCATCGACGTGCCCTCCGTGATCCTTTCGGCGTTGGGGTTCGGCGGGCTGGTCTTCGGCCTGAGCCAGATCGGCGGCGCCTCGCAGCAGGCCGAGACGGGGGCGGATGCCTCGGGCACGGCCTCGACGACGCTCATCGTGTCGTTGGGCGTCGGCGCGGTCGCGCTCGCACTGTTCGTGTGGCGACAGCTGCGCCTGCAGCGCGACGACGATGCGCTCCTCGACCTGCGGGTCTTCCGCTCCGTCAACTTCACCGTGTCGATCGTGCAGATGCTGCTGCTGTCGGTCGCGTTCTTCGGCGCGATCACGGTGCTGCCGCTGTTCCTGCAGCGCGTGCTCGAGCTGTCGGCGACCCAGAGCGGGCTGACGGTGCTCCCGGGCGCGATCGCGATGGGCCTGCTCGGGCCCGTCATCGGCCGCATCTACGACCGGCACGGATCCCGCGTGCTGCTCGTGCCGGGCGCCCTGCTGTCGTCGGCGATGCTCTGGTACTACACGACGATCGGCGAGCACACGTCGGTCTGGCTGCTCGTCGCGGCGCAGACCGTGCTGTCGATCGGGCTGGCGCTGTCGTTCACGCCGCTGTTCACGGCGTCGCTGGGCTCCCTGCCGTCGCGGCTCTACTCGCACGGCAGCGCCGTCGTCGGAACCGTGCAGCAGGTGGCCGGCGCCGCCGGCATCGCGCTGCTCATCACCGTCATGGCGAGCGTCACCGCCGCCGCGCAGGGCGCGGGCGCCGGTGCGACCGCCGCCGAGGCCGCGGGGACGCAGGCCGCGTTCCTCATCGCGGCGATCGCCGGACTGCCCACCGTCATCGGCGCGTTCATCATCCGCAAGCCGGACGACGACGTCGGCGAGCTGCCCGTCAGGCACTGACCCGGCGGCGCGGAAGGCGCCGTCGCCGTGCCGGGACCTCGGCTGGTTCGGTTGGCCTTTCGACGGCGCGCGGGATATGGTGTGCGTGTCCTTTCAGTCTGGGGAGATCACGGGGAGAAAGCGGGCGGATGCGCTCTGTCCTTCTCCCCTGCCCCGCGCACAGATGACCTCGGCCGCGCCGCGCTCACCGATGCACCGGTCCCAGAGCGCGTCGAGCCGGCCACTGCACGTCCTTCGAGCATCCCCGCGACCGCGTGTCCCTCCGACATCCCCGTGGTCGCGCGTCCCTCCGACATCCCGGCCACCGCGTATCCCCCCGACATCCCGGGGTGGACGCGCCGCTACGAGTTCGAGCGCCGCGAGAGCGTGAGCGCGGCCCGAGGCCTCATGTTCGCGTTCCTCTTCGCTCTGGCACCGCTCGGCCTCGTGGTCGCCGGCGTCACGTGGA
>JASGDZ010000240.1:0-7491 GCA_047606835.1 Microbacterium sp.
GCGGACGCCGGGCCGCCGGCCGTGCGCCGGGCCGCCGGCCGTGCGCCGAGACAGCTCCCTGCGCGGCACACGCAGCGCCGTCTCACGCGCACCGAGCTGTCTCAGCGGGCGCGAGCCACGCCGTAGGCTCGCAGCATGACCAAAGTCGTGCTCGACGTCGACACCGGAATCGACGACGCCCTCGCGATCATGACGGCCGCGCTGTCGAACGAGATCGAGCTGCTCGCGTGCACCGTCGTGTGGGGCAACGTCGACCTGGCGCAGGGCGTGCGCAACACGTCGACGGTGCTCTCGCTCGTGGGGCACGGAGACGTGCCGGTCGCGGCGGGGGCCGCGGGTCCGCGTGACGGCTCGGCGCCGTGGTACGCGCCCGCGGTGCACGGCGCCGACGGCCTCGGCGGACGGGCCGACCTCGGCCACGTGCCCGCGCCTTCCGCGGAGTCCGCGACCGAGCTCATCATCCGCCTCAGCCACGAGCACGCGGATGACTTCGAGCTCGTCGCGGTCGGCCCCCTGACGAATCTCGCGGCGGCGCTCGACGCCGATCCGACCCTTCCCGGACGCATCCGCCGGGTCACGATCATGGGCGGCGCCGCGCTGGCGCCTGGAAACGCCTCGGCGGCGGCCGAGGCCAACATCCTGCACGACCCCGAGGCGGCGAAGGCCGTCTTCGAGGCCGACTGGTCGATCACGATGGTCGGGCTGGACGTCACCATGAGGAGCCTGCTCGACGACTCGCACCGTGCGCGGCTGTCCGCCGGCGGGAGCGCGGGCAGGTTCGCCGCCGACATCCTCGACTACTACTTCGGCTATTACGACAGCTTCATCGGGCGCCGGCGCGCGGGCAACCACGACGCGCTCGCCGTCGCGGTCGCGGCGGGGCTCGTGCGCACGACGCTCTCGCCGACGGTGCACGTCGAGGTCGACTGCACCGACGGGCCGAGCCGCGGCCGCACCGTCGCGGACCTGCGCGGCATCTGGAGCGGCTGGCCCGAGGTCGACGGTGCGCGGCACCGGGTCGTGCTCGAGCTCGAGCCGGGCTTCGAGGACGCGATGGTCGACCTGATCGCGGCGGCGCCGTAGCGGCGCACCCCGCTGCGCACCCCGTTGTGCTCCTGAGACAGCTCGTTGCGCGGGAGACGTCGCGCCGTATGACGCGCAGCGAGCTTTCTCAGCGGATCGGCGCCGGGCGGATCCGCGCCGGGCGGATCGGCGCCGTGCGCAAGCCCCGTCAGTGCGTGTCGACGGCCTCGACCTCGGAGCGGTCGCCCGACCACAGCGTGTGGAAGGTGCCCTCCCTGTCGACGCGGCGATACGTGTGCGCGCCGAAGAAGTCGCGCTGCCCCTGCACGAGGGCCGCGGGCAGGCGTTCGGCGCGCAGGCCGTCGTAGTAGGCCAGCGACGACGAGAACGCGGGGGAGGGGATGCCGGCGGCCGCCGCCGTCGCCACGATCCCCCGCCACGCGCGCTGCGCGCGCCCGAGCGCCTCGACGAAGTACGGCGCCGTGAGCAGCACCGGCAGCCCCGGCTCGGCCTCGTATGCCTCGGCGATGCGGTTGAGGAACTGCGCGCGGATGATGCATCCGCCCCGCCAGATCTTCGACACCGCGCCCAGATCGATGTCCCAGCCGTATTGCGCGGCGCCGGCGCGGATCTCGTCGAAGCCCTGCGAGTACGCGACGATCTTCGAGGCGAACAGCGCGAGGCGCACGTCCTCGACGAAGGCGTCGGCATCCGTCACCTCGAGCGCCTCCGCGGGCCCGGGGAGTCCGCCCGACACCGCGCGCTGCTCGGGATGCGACGAGAGCGACCGTGCGAACACGGCCTCGGCGATGCCCGACACCGGGACTCCGAGGTCGATCGCGGTCTGCACGGTCCAGCCGCCGGTGCCCTTCGCGCCGGCCTGGTCGACGATGACGTCCACGAGCGCGCCGCCGGTGGCGGCATCCTGCTGTCGCAGCACCTCCGCCGTGATCTCGATGAGGTACGACTCCAGCTCGCCGCGGTTCCACTGCGCGAACACCTCGCCGATCTCGGCGGGCGTCTTGCCGGTGCCGCGGCGGATGAGGTCGTACGCCTCGGCGATGAGCTGCATGTCGGCGTACTCGATGCCGTTGTGCACCATCTTGACGAAGTGCCCGGCGCCGTCGTGGCCGACATGCGCGACGCACGGCTCGCCCTCGGCGACCGCGGCGATCGAGGTCAGGATGGGGCCGAGCGTGACCCACGACTCGTCGGAGCCGCCCGGCATGATCGCGGGCCCGAGGAGGGCGCCCTCCTCGCCGCCGGAGATGCCGGCGCCGACGAAGTTGATGCCGGTGTCGCGCACCGCCTTCTCGCGGCGGATCGTGTCGGTGAACAGGGCGTTGCCGCCGTCGACGATGATGTCGCCGGGCTCGAACACCCGCACGAGGTCGTCGATCACGGCATCCGTCGGTCCACCGGCCTTGACCATGACGATCGCCGTGCGCGGCTTGCGCAGCACGGCCGCGAGCTCCTCATAGGAGAACGCGGGGACGAACCCGGCCTCCGGGTGCGCGGCGACGAGCTCGTCGGTCTTGGCGCGGCTGCGGTTGAACACCGCCACCGTGTTCCCCTCGCGGCTGGCGAGGTTGCGGGCGAGGTTCGAGCCCATCACCGCCAACCCCACCACGCCGATGTTGGCCGTTGCCATGTTGCTCTCGTCGGTCACGCGCACTCCTCGTACCGCTCGTGTGAAGGAAACGCCTCCAGCCTAGAGTCTGCGCGCCGCCGCGCGCCTCAGTCCTCGCGGTACCCGGCGCGGCCCATCGACCAGAAGGCGAGGACGACGCCGACGGCGCCGATCGCGGCGAGCAGGCCGACGAAGCCCATCACGAGGTTCGAAGCGAGTTGGGCGTCCATGTTTCCTCCGCGCGGGGTAGGGGCGTCTTCATCGTAGTGGGACGCTGGTAGACTGATCCACCGAACTTCGGCGAGGGATGCTGCGACATCCGTGATCGACGCGGTCGGCAGGCTTCACGGCTTTCCTCACGCGCGCGCGTTCGAGTCGAAGACCCAGACCACCCACCCAGGGCGCCTGCAGACCGCGGCGCCGCAAGGAGAATCCATCATGTCGGAAGACAACACGGTCCACGCCGAGCTGCGCGAGAACTTCGGCAAGGGCTTCGCCCGGCGCCTGCGCGCCGCAGGCAAGATCCCGGCCGTCATCTACGGCCACGGCACCGAGCCGAAGCACGTCGCGCTGCCGGGGCACCAGGTGTCGCTGCTGATCCGCCGCGCGAACGCGGTGCTCGAGCTCGACGTCGCCGGTGCCGAGCAGCTCGCGCTCGTCAAGGACGTGCAGAAGGACCCGGTGCACCAGATCATCGAGCACATCGACCTCCTCGTCGTGAAGAAGGGCGAGAAGATCCAGGTCGACGTCCCGGTGGTCGTGGTCGGCGAGCCCGTCTCCGGCACGATCGCGAACCTCGACGCCGCGAGCGTCACGCTCGAGGTCGAGGCGACCCACATCCCCGAGCACGTCGAGGTGGATGTCGAGGGCCTCGAGGACGGCACGCACATCACCGCGGCAGACCTGACGCTGCCCCGGGGCGCCGCGCTCGCCGCCGACCCCGAGACGCTCGTCGTGGCGATCTCCGCGCCGACGGCCGCCGAGGGCGATGCGGAGGCCACGGACGAGGCCGCGGCCGAGCAGGGCGAGGAGCCCGCCGCGCAATAGCCCTCTCGGCCTCCGGCTCGCCTCGCGCCGCCTCGGCGCGTCGGGACGGACACGGGCAGGATGGAGTCATGGTCGACACGTGGCTGATCGTCGGGCTCGGCAATCCGGGACCGCGCTACGAGGCGACCCGGCACAACGTCGGACAGCTCGTCGTGGACGAGCTCGCGGCGCGTCGCGGCGAGTCGTTCAAGGCGCACAGGGCGAACGCCCGCGTGGCCGAGACGTGGCTGCGCCCCGGCGGCGCCAAGCTCGTCCTCGCCAAGCCGAACTCGTTCATGAACGTGTCGGGCGGCCCGGTCGCTGGGGTCGCGAATTTCTACGGAGTCGACCCCGGGCGGGTGGTCGTCGTGCACGACGAGCTCGACATCCCGTTCGACAGCGTCAAGCTCAAGACGGGCGGCGGGCACGGCGGGCACAACGGCGTGCGGGATGTCGCGAAGGCGCTCGGCACCCCGGAGTTCCCGCGGGTGCGGGTGGGCATCGGCCGCCCGCCGGGGCGGCAGGACCCGGCCGACTGGGTGCTCGACCCGTTCGGCGCCGCGGAGCGCAAGCAGTTGCCGCTCGTGCTGGCCGACGCGGCCGACGCCGTCGAGCTGCTCGTCGCCGAGGGGTTGCTCGCGGCGCAGCAGAAGCACCACGCCCCGCGGGCCTGAGCGCTCAGCCGCTGAGCGCTCAGGCGCCGAGCGTGCTGCCGGTCGCGAGCCCCGTCGTCAGCGACACCCACGTCGCGACGCCGAACACGATCGGCGCCACGACGGCGACCGTGACCGCGACGATGCCTGCGACGCGTCCGCGGCCGCTGGCGATCGCGACGATGCCCTGCACGAGCGCCCAGACGCCGAGTGCCGTGCCGGCCCAGAACGACACCTCGCCGAGCAGCACCCAGCCGCGCACGGGGGTGAGGATGTCGAGCTCGAAGTCGATGCTGGCGGGCTGCAGCGCGAGCTGGTTGCCGGCGCCGAGCCCGATCTGGAACGCCGCGAGGGCGGCGGTGACCGGGGTGAGCGCGGCGAGCCCGGCGACGATCACCGCCACGATGCCGAGCGCCCCCGACGGCCGCGGTGCGGGCGGTGCGATCGCGGTGCCCAGCTGCGGATGCGCGGGAGTCGAGTACGGCGCGGCGTAAGGGCCGTTGTAGGGGGTGACCGGGGGGACGGACGGCGGCTGTGGGGCGCTCACCCGTCCATCCTGACACGGCGGCGGAGCCGGCGCACCGGATTCGCGGCGGGCAGGGCGCGGACGCGGCGCCGTAGACTCGTGCGGTGACAGTTCCCGGGATCGTGCGCGCCCTCGCACATGCCGACACGTTCCAGGAGGCGCTCACCCACGCATCGCTCGACGCCGACTTCTCGCTGGTGGAGGGGCTCGACGCGCCTCTGCTCGCGGCTCTGCTCGGCCGCCGCCGACACGCGCACAAGACCGCCGCTGTGCTCGCGATCTCCCCGACCGGGCGGCGCGCCGAGGCGATCGGCCCGGCGCTGCAGGCGCTGGCGCCCGACGCGGTCGTGCTGCACTTCCCGGCGTGGGAGACGCTGCCGCACGAGCGGCTGAGCCCCAGCGCCGAGACCGTCGGCCAACGCCTCGACGTGCTGCACCGCATCGCCGAGTGGAGCGCCGCCGCGCCCGCCGAGCGGGGGGCGCTCGTGGTCACGGCATCGGTGCGCGCGGCACTGCAGCCGCTCGCGGCGGGACTTTCCGACACCCCGCCGCTCGTGCTCGCGGTGGGCGGCCGCGGTCATGATCTGTCCGACGTGAGCGCGCAGCTCGTCGAGCGGGCGTACCACCGCGTCGACATGGTGTCGCGGCGTGGCGAGTTCGCGGTGCGCGGCGGCATCCTGGACGTCTTCCCTCCCGTCGCCGATCATCCCTACCGAGTGGAGTTCTTCGGCGACGAGGTCGACGAGATCCGCGCCTTCTCGGTCGCCGACCAACGGTCGCTGCCCGGCGAGGTCGCACGTGTCGACCTGCTGGCCAGCCGTGAGCTGCTGCTGACGGATGCCGTGCGGCGGCGCGCGCGCGGGCTCGCCGCAGACCTCCCCGGAATGCGGGGCATGCTCGAGAAGCTGGCCGAAGGCATCCCCGTCGACGGTATGGAGTCGCTCACCCCCGCCCTTGTAGACGAGATCGTGACGCTCGTCGACTACCTGCCGGAGGGCTCGGCGGTCGCGCTGCTCGACCCCGAGCGGGCGGTCACCCGGGCGATCACTCTCGCCGAGACGAACCGCGAGTTCCTCGACGCAGCCTGGAGCGCCGCGACGTCGGGGGCGGACGCGCCGATCGACACGTCGACGCTGCTCAGTGCGGGCCTCGGCGCGGGGGACTTCGTGTCGCTGCCCGCGCTGCGCGAGGTCGCGCACGAGCGCGGCGGCGTGTGGTGGACGCTCTCGAGCTTCGACTCGGGCGCCGACGGGTCGGCGATCCGGGTGGATGCCGCATCCGTGCCGTCCTTCCAGGGCAACGTCGACGGCGCCACCGTGCACGTCGGAGAGCTCGCCTCGGCGGGCTGGCGCGTGGTGGTGGCCGCCTCCGGCGCGGGCCTCGCCGACCGCGCGCGCGACGTGCTCTCAGAGCGCGGCATCGCCGCGCGGCGGGTCGACGACGTGCTCGATGCGCCCGAGGCGGGCGTCGCGCTGGTCGTGGCGGCGCCGCTGGAGCGGGGCTTCGAGGTCGCGGGGGCGAAGCTCGCCGTGCTCACCGAGACCGAGTTCTACGGCCGCACGATCGGCGGCGACGCGCGGGTCGTGAAGAAGCTGGCCTCGCGGCGGCGCAACGTCGTCGATCCGCTGCAGCTGAAGGCGGGCGACTTCGTCGTGCACGCGACGCACGGCATCGGGCGGTTCGTGGAGCTCACGCAGCGCGAGGTGTCCAGCGGCGGCCGCAACCCCGTCAAGAGCGTGCGCGAGTACCTCGTGCTCGAGTACGCCCCGGGAAAGCGCGGCTATCCCGGCGACAAGCTGTTCGTGCCGACCGATCAGCTCGACCTGCTGTCGCGCTATGTCGGCGGCGAGGCGCCGGCGCTGTCGAAGATGGGCGGCGGCGACTGGGCGGCCGCGAAGGGCAGGGCGCGCAAGGCCGTGCGCGACATCGCCGTCGAGCTGGTCAAGCTGTACTCGGCGCGGATGGCGTCGAAGGGACACGCGTTCGGCCCCGACACGCCGTGGCAGCGTGAGCTGGAGGAGGCGTTCCCGTTCGCCGAGACCCCCGACCAGTTGCAGACGATCGACGAGATCAAGGCCGACATGGAAAAGCCGATCCCGATGGACCGGCTGCTGTCCGGCGACGTCGGGTTCGGCAAGACCGAGGTCGCCGTGCGGGCCGCGTTCAAGGCCATCCAGGACGGCAAGCAGGTCGCGATGCTGGTGCCGACGACGCTGCTCGTCAAACAGCACCTGGAGACGTTCACCGAGCGGTTCGCCGGCTTCCCGGTGAAGGTGCGTGCGCTGTCGCGGTTCCAGAGCGACAGCCACGCGCGCGACACGCTCGCCGGCCTCGCCGACGGCACCGTCGACATGGTGATCGGCACGCACCGCATCCTCACCGAGAAGGTCGTGTTCAAAGACCTCGGGCTGCTCGTCGTCGACGAGGAGCAGCGCTTCGGCGTCGAGCACAAGGACCAGTTGAAGAAGCTCAAGACGAACGTCGACATCCTCGCGATGAGCGCGACGCCCATCCCGCGCACGCTCGAGATGGCGGTCACCGGCATCCGGGACCTGTCGCTGTTGAACACGCCGCCCGCGGCGCGCCAGCCGATCCTCACCTACGTCGGCGAGTACGACGAACGCGCGGTGACC
>JASGDZ010000241.1:0-5305 GCA_047606835.1 Microbacterium sp.
GCGCCCGCGCGCCAGGACGGCGCGTCGGACTACAAGGGCACGATCGAGCCGGGCAAGGTCGCCGACCTCGCGGTGCTCGCGGGCGATCCGTGGGCGGTGGGCGCCGAGGGGCTGCCCGGCCTGGAGGTCGACCTCACCGTGCTGGGCGGCCGCGTCGTGTTCGAGCGCTGACCGTTGCGCGATCGATCGCCGGGTCTCGATACGCGGCCGCTGCGCGGCCGCACTCGACCACCGGAAGAGCCGCGAAGAGGGGCCACCGGTGGTTGAGTAGCCGCCGCAGGCGGCGTATCGAAACCCGGTGATCGTTCGCTGCGCGGTCGCCGCGTTTCGTCTCGCTGCGCTCGCTCAACGGCCGGGGGACAGGAAGCCGATCGCCGCATCCCAGAACTCGACGCTCGCCAGCGCCGCCACGTGGTCGCCGGGCACCGCGACGAATCGCGCGTCGGGAAGGGTGGGAGCGAGGTCGCTGAGGCCGGTCACCAGCTGGTCGTCGGTGCCCCCGGCGAGCAGCACCGGCACGGCGGGCGGATTGCCGGCCGGGTCGAACGGCTCGGTGCCGAGGCCCGCGACGAGCGCGATGAGCGGCTCCGGGTCCTGTCCCGATCCGGCGATCATGCCGGCGATCATCCCGGTGAACGGGTCGGGCGCGCCGCCGCCCAGCGCCCGCGTCAGCGTGGCCGCGTCGCGGCCGGCGAACGGGTCCATGAGGCTGAGGCCGCCGAGCACGAGCCGGCGGATCGGTGCTCCGGCGGCGGGCAGCTCCCACGCGAGGCGCGAGCCCAGCGAGTACGCCACGACGTCCACCTCCTCGCCGGGGTAGAAGTGCGCGATCGTGCGGGCGAGGGCGTCGACCACGGCGGTCGTCGTCGCGCCCGCGGTGTCGAGCGGCGCGCCGGACACGCCGTGCGCGGGCAGGTCGACGGCCATCGCGCGGCGGTTCGCCGCCGACAGGCGGCGGAGCCATCCGTTCTCGACGAAGTCGTCGCGCGCCGACGAGAGGAAGCCGTGCACGAGCACGACGGGAGCCGACGCACGATCCTCGCCGGAGGAGTGGGTGGTGGAGAGCATCGTCGCATTCCTTCGCGTGGGACCATCGATGGACTTTATTTGTCAACGCTTGTAGAGTAACACCGAACCTGTCGGATACGAAGGAGTCCTCCCATGACCGCAGCCCCGTCCGTCACTCCGAGCCGCATCGTCGACATCGCGATCGGTTTCATGAGCGCCAAGCAGCTGTTCGCGGCATCCCGGATCGGGCTGTTCCGTGCGCTCGCCGACGGGCCGCTGTCCTCGGGCGAGCTGGCCGTGGCGACCGGGCGCAGCGCGCACCAGGTGCGCATCCTCGCCGACGCCATGCTCGCGCAGGGCCTGCTCGAGCGCGCCGAGGGCGGCTACGCGCTCGCCGACGACGCGGCTGCCTATCTGAGCGGCACCGGCGACGTCGACCTCACGCCGTTCCTCGCGTTCCTCAACGACATCAGCTACCCGCAGTGGCTCGGCTACGACAAGACGGTCGACACCGACGAGGCGGGCACTCTCGACCTCGACGCCGAGGGCTGGGCGCACTTCCTCGACGGCGTCATGTCCTACAACGCGCTGCACGCCGAGCAGCTCGCGACCGTCCTCGACTTCACGCGGTTCCGCTCGGCGCTCGACATCGACGGCATCAGCCCCCGCTTCGCGATCGGCGCCCTGGAGGCGAACCCCGAGCTGCGGGCGGTGCTCGCCGTCGCCGCCGATTCGCACAGTCAGGTGGCCGACGCGGTCGTCGCCGCGGGCGTCGCCGACCGCGCCACCGTCGTCGCGGCTGACGCCGAGCTGCCCGGCGGCAACGACCTCGTGATGCTCAACCACGTGCTGCACCGCTACGGCCGCGACGAGAACCGCCACTTCATCGCGCTCGCGCGCGCTGCTGCCGCTCCGGGGGCGACGCTCGTGGCGCTCGACTTCTACCTCGACGACGACGGCGAGCAGCGTGCTCTCGACGCGATCCACGCGGGCGAGTACTACAACATCGACGGCACCGTCGTGTATCCGCTGGGCGAGGTGGAGGGCTGGCTCGCCGACGCCGGCTGGAGCGTCACCGAGATCCTCGACGTGCCGGGAAGCCCGCGCGTCATCCTCGCCGAGGCGGTGTGAGCGCCCCCGCGCCGCGCCCCCGTGCGCGCGACCTCGGCATCGTCATCGGCGACCAGCCGCCCGGGCCGCACAACGCGATCACGGATGTGCCCGGCATCCGTGTCGGCCACACGACGCTCATCGAGGGCGACGGGCCGCGCATGCCGGGCGTCGGCCCGGTGCGCACGGGCGTCACTGTCGTGCTGCCGAACGACGAGCCGTGGCGCACGCCGGTGTACGCGGCGCCGCACCGGCTCAACGGCAACGGCGAGCTGACCGGGCTGGAGTGGATCCGCGAGTCGGGGATGCTGTCGAGCCACATCGGCCTGACCAACACGCACAGCGTCGGCGTCGTGCGCGACGCGCTCGTCGCGTACGAGGCGGCGCGGCGCGATCCGGACGAGCTGTTCTTCGCGCTTCCCGTCGTCGGCGAGACGTGGGACGGCGTGCTCAACGACATCAACGGCTTCCACGTCACGCGCGAGCACGTGTTCGCCGCGATCGAGGCGGCCACCGACGGACCGGTCGCCGAGGGCAGCGTCGGCAGCGGCACCGGCATGATCTGCCACGGCTTCAAGGGCGGCATCGGCACGTCGTCGCGCATCGTGGAGGTCGGCGACGAGCGGTTCACGGTGGGCGTGCTCGTGCAGGCGAACCACGGCGCGCGCGAGCGTCTCGCGATCGACGGCGTACCGGTGGGCGAGTTGCACCGCCGCGCGTTCGGCCCCGAGCCGAACCCGTTCGACGCGCCGCCGGGCACCGGGTCGATCATCGTGATCGTCGCGACCGACGCGCCCCTGCTTCCCGTGCAGTGCGGCCGGCTCGCGCAGCGCGCGGGGCTGGGCGTCGCGCGCGTCGGCGGCGCGGGGGAGAACGGGTCGGGCGACATCTTCCTGTGCTTCGCGACCGGCGCGGGTGACCTGCCGGCGGGGTTTGACCGCGCCGGCGACCGCTCGTTCGCGACGATCCGCACGCTGTCCAACGAGCAGATCGACGGGTTCTTCTACGCCACGATCGCCGCGACCGAGGAGGCGATCGTCAACGCGATGCTCGCGTCCGACACGATGTCGGGTGCGCTCGGCGAGTGCGAGGGCATCCCGGTCGAGTGGCTGGTCGACACGCTCGCGCGCCACGCGGTGCCCAAGACCCAACGCTGAGGCCGGTCGCTGGGCGAGCCGCTCTCAGACGGCCGGGACCGGAGCGGTGGCGAGGTCGCTCAGCAGCGCCTCGAGGTGCGCGATCTGCAGCTCGCGCGTGCTGGTCTCGGGTGCGAGCAGCGCGAGCACGTTCGCGCCGGTGTTGAGCAGCATGATGCGGCTGATGACCTCGTCGTCGGACAGGTCGGAGACGATCTCGCCGTCGGCCCGTCCCTCGGCGAGATACCGCGCGATCGACTCGCGCCACTCCTGCATGTGCCGGGAGAAGAACGTCGCGAGATCGGGGTTGCCGAGCGCGCTGTTCCAGAACGCGACCTGCACGCGCCCGGCGGACACGCTGAAGTCGTCGAGCGGAAGTGCGGCGAGGCAGTGCGCCCGGATCGCCTCGATGCCGCGCTTGTCGCCGACGGCGTCGAGCACGAACTGCGTCATCGTCGCGAGCGCGCTGTCGTAGGTGGCGCGGATGATGTCGTCCTTGCCGGGGAAGTAGTGCTTGAGCGCGCCGTTCGCGAAGCCCGCGCGCGCGGCGATCTCGCGCATCGTGGCGGTCTCCATGCCGCCCTCGAGGATGATCTGCCACGTCACGTCGACGATGTGGCGGCGCCGTTCGTCGTGGTCGATGACCTTCGGCATCCGAACCCCCTCGTTATTCAACCATTGTAGAAGATACGGCACTGTCGTACGTCCTTGCGAGGATATCGTCATGGATGTCGTGACGCTGCGGTCCGAGCGGCTGCGCTCGCACCGGCTGACCGCCCCCGCCGGCTCGGTCGTCGACGCCGCGCGGCACCTGCTCGCCGTCCAGGCGCAGGAGTTCTGGGGCGGCCGGTGGGCGCTCGCCCAGCGCACCCGCGGCGCACCGGGCCTGAGCGACGTCGACGCCGCGTTCGAGCACGGCGGGCTCGTGCGCACGTGGACGATGCGGGGCACGCTGCACATCGTGCCCGCACGCGACGCGGGGTGGATGCTGGGCCTCACCGCCGAGCGCCAGCTGCGCCAGGTGGCGCGCGTCCTGGCCGGCGAGGGCATCGACGCCGAGGTCGTGCACCGGGCCGAACGGCTCGTCCGGTCGGCGCTGCGCGGCGGCGGCCGCCTCACGCGGCGCGAGCTCTCCGGCGTGCTCGACGCCGGCGGCGTGCCGACTGCCGGCCAGCGCGGCTACCACCTCATCGTCGCGCTCGCGCTGCACGGCGTGCTGTGCTGGGGTCCGGTCGTGCCGCGCGAGGGCGCGCCGACCCGTGAGCAGCACCTCGTGCTGTGCGAGGAGTGGATCGGGGATGCCGCAGCCCCCGCCGATCCGCTCGCCGAGCTGTTCGCACGCTACGTCGCCGGGCACGGGCCGGCCGGCATCCGCGACTTCGCGTGGTGGACGGGCCTGCCGCTGGGCGTGTCCCGGCACGCCGCCGAGGCGGCGGCGTCCATGGTGGACGAGGTCGAGGAGGGGCTGTTCGTGGCACGGCCGCGGCCGCGGCGGGCCGCGACGGTGCGCCCGGTGCTGGCGCTGGCGCCGTTCGAGGAGTACTACATCTCCTACGCCGACCGTTCGGTCGCGTGCGATCCCGCGCTCCTCGCGGCGGTCGGCCCCGGCGTCAACGGCATGGTCAAGGCTGTGCTCGTGGCCGAGGGGCGCGTCGTCGGCACGTGGACGCACTCGCTCGCGGTGGGCCGTCACGGCGATGCCCCGGTGCCCGACCTGCTCGTGCCGGGGGCGGCGACCGAGGCCCAGGTGGCCGCCGAGCTCGACCGCTACGCCGCGTTCGTCGCAGGCTGAGACTGCCCGCGGCCGGCGGAACCGCCTGGTCGCGACGGCCGCACCGACGGGCTGCGCTCGTGCATCCTCCACGCACTCCGAGACAGCTCGTCCCGCGGTCGGTGGCGGCGCGGCGCAGTCGTTCCAGAAGCGCCGGCCCGAACCGGACGGACAGCGGGTGCGGCGCCATGAACGACGGTGTAGCGCTTGCGCTAGGCGCTCACGCGTGCCGGTCGAGGAACGCGTAGACCTCGCCGTCGTCGACTCCCGGGAACGCGCC
>JASGDZ010000242.1:0-14500 GCA_047606835.1 Microbacterium sp.
CGCGGATGTTCGCGAGGAACTGGTTGCCGAGGCCCTCCCCCTCGCTCGCTCCGCGCACGATGCCGGCGATGTCGACGAATGCCACCGTGGCCGGCACGAGCCGCTCGCTGCCGAACACGTCGGCGAGCCGCTGCAGCCGCGGGTCGGGCAGGTTCACGACCCCGATGTTCGGCTCGATCGTCGCGAACGGGTAGTTCGCCGCGAGCACCTGGTTCTTGGTCAGGGCGTTGAAGAGGGTGGACTTGCCGACGTTGGGCAGCCCGACGATTCCGATGGTGAGAGCCACGGGCATCCATCCTACGTGCGGACCCGCAGGCGAAGACCCGGCCCGCTAAGGCACGCCGGCGGCGCCCGGCGCGCCTTAGCGGCGACAGCGCGCGAGCGCGCGAGGCTGGACCCGTGGCCCTGGACTTCACAGCGATCGACTTCGAGACGGCGAACTCCAGCACCGCGTCGGCCTGCGCGGTCGGCCTCGTCCGCGTGCGCTCCGGCCGGGTCGTCGCCAGAGCGGGATGGCTCATCCAGCCGCCGCCGGGCCACGACGAGTTCGCCGCGTGGAACACGCGCATCCACGGCATCCGCGCCCGCGACGTCGTGGGCGCGAAGCGCTGGACCGACCAGCTCGACGACATCGCCGCCTTCGCCGGAGCCGACGTCATGGTCGCCCACAACGCCGGGTTCGACATGAGCGTGCTCAAGCGCGCGTGCGACGCCACCGGCGACGCCTGCCCGCCGTACCGCTACGTGTGCAGCCTGCAGGTGGCGCGCAAGGTCTACCGCCTCGACTCCTACCGCCTCCCGCTCGTGGCCGCCGAGGCGGGGTTCGGCGCGTTCGCGCATCACGACGCGGCGGCCGACGCGCACGCGTGCGCACAGGTCGTGATCGACGCCGCCCGGCGCGTCGGCGCTCCCGACATCCATGCGCTCGCCCAGACCGTCGGGGTCAAGGTGTCGCGCATCGCGGTGCCGGAGGCGCCGCCGCTCGAAGCGGCTCGCGTGGCCTGAACGGCAGGATGTCGGAGGCCTCCGCCATCCTGTCGGCATGGACGTTCTCCTCTTCGCCGCCGTCGCGGTGACCTGCCTCGCCGCCGGCGCGCTCGCCGGCTGGTTCGCCCACGGCGCGCGCAGCGCGCGTCGCGACGCCACACTCGCCGCCCGTGCCGCGGGGGCGGAGGCGACGGCCGCGGCGCTCACGGCGCAGCTCACGCAAGAGCGTGCGCTGCACGCCCAGCAGCTCTCGCAGCATGCCGCGCGGGTCGAGGAGCTGCTCGAACGCATCGACCACCTCAAAGACCTCGAGTCCGCCCGCGCGAAGGAGGACGGCCGGGTGCTCACGGCACTGAGCCCCGTCGCCGAGCAGCTGCGCTTCGTGCAGGCGAAGGTCACCGAGCTCGAAGAGCAGCGGCAGCGCCAGCACGGGGAGCTCAGCGCTCAGCTGAAGCAGGCCGGCGAGGCCGACGAGCGGCTGCGCGCGACGACGGAGACGCTCGCCGCCGCGCTGCGTTCGAACAGCACGCGGGGCGTGTGGGGCGAGACCCAGCTGCGCAGCGTCGTCGAGGCTGCGGGCCTGCTACACCGCGTCGACTTCGAGGTGCAGGCGACCATCAGGACGGATGCCGGCGGAGCCCGGCCCGACATGATCGTGCACCTCCCGGGCGGCAAGAGCATCGCGGTCGATGCGAAGGTGCCGTTCGCGGCTTACCTCGAGGCCAGCGCCATCCCTGCGACGGCGACGGGAGACGCGCTCGCCCGCCGCGAACAGCTCGTCGCGCAGCACGTGAAGGCGCTGCGCGACCACGTGACGACACTCGGCGGCAAGGCCTACTGGTCGGGGTTGGAGACGAGTCCCGAGCTCGTGATCGCGTTCATTCCGAGCGAGGGGCTGGTGTCGGCGGCGCTCGACGCCGATCCGTCGATCCTGGAGTACGCGTTCTCCAAGCGCGTCGCGCTCGCATCCCCGGTGACACTGTGGTCGGTGCTCAAGACCGTCGCGTTCAGCTGGCAGCAGCAGGCGCTGACCGAGGACGCGAAGCGATTGTTCGACGTGAGCCGCGAGCTCTACGCACGGCTCTCCACGACGGCGGGGCACCTCGACAAGCTCGGCCGCTCGGTGCGGGCGACCGTCGCCGACTACAACCGCTATGTCGGATCGATGGAGCGCCAGGTGCTGCCCTCCGCCCGCAGGCTCGTGTCCATCGACGAGGCGGCGGTCCTCGGCGGCTTCGCCGAAGTGGAGGATGTGCCCCGTCCGCTCACGGCGCCCGAGCTGCTGGACGGGCTCGCCCTCGCCGAGCGGGTCGACCTCACCGAAGGACGCGACCTCGCCGACGGGCTCGACGAGGTGCGCCGCAGGATCGACACGGGACCCGCGGACGCGGGATCCGAGGAAGCGAGGCCCTCACGAGAAGCGGGGCACCCAGAAGGAGCCACGATCGCCGCCGCGCAGGCGGCGACGCTCCAGGAGGGCGAGCGGTGACCCGGGCTCACGCCCCGCCGGGAACGAAGCTCAGCAGCGCGATGACCGCCGCCGAGACGAGGAAGAAGGCGCCGACCATCCACCACGAGCTGATCTCGTGGCCCTGCTCGCGTCGCACGCGGAACAGCACGTCGGCTCGACGCGCCGGGTCGGCGGCATCCGCGACGACCGCCTGAGCGCCGGTACGCGACGACACGTGCACATCGTTGACTGTCATCTCGCTGCCTCTCCGGATCGAATCCCCTGCCGCAATACACCCGTCGACGTTGACAGACAGAGAGATTCTGCCAGAGCGCGCCGCGAAAAGCACGAAGAAACGGTCACTTTCATCACTCGTGCCACATCCGCCACGCGTGTTGCCGGTCGGCGGGTGCGCGGCCGCAGGTGCGCGGCGGCGATGCCGCTGCTCAGAGCCACTTCGAGACGAGATGCTCCGACGTGATCCGACGTAGCGTGCCCGATGCGCCGCGCAGCACGACGCTCTCGGTGTAGAGGTACGCGCCCTGCCGCTGCACGCCGGCGACGAGCGCTCCGTCCGTGACCCCCGTCGCGACGAAGATCGTGTTCTTCCCCCGCACGAGGTCGTCGGCCTCGTAGACGAACCCGTCCATCTTCAGGCCCGCATCGATCCCGCGCTGGCGCTCGTCGTCGTCGCGCGCCCACATCCTCCCCTGGATGTGACCGCCGAGCGCCTTGATCGCGCACGCCGTGACGACGCCCTCCGGGCTGCCGCCCACCCCGACGCACATGTCGGTGCGGGCGTTGTGCCTGGCCGCGTTGATGCCGCCGGCGACGTCGCCGTCGCTCATGAGGCGCGTGCCGGCCCCCGCGGCTCGGATGTCGGCGATCAGCTGCTCGTGACGAGGCCGGTGCAGCACCGAGACCACCATCTCGTCGACGGGCTTGCCGAGCGCCTTCGCGAGCAGCCGGATGTTCTCCCCGATCGGGAGACGGATGTCGACCACGCCGACGCCCTCGGGGCCGGTGACGAGCTTGTCCATGTAGAACACGCTCGACGCGTCGAGCATCGTGCCGCGGTCGGAGACGGCGATCACCGACAGCGCGTTGTTGCGGCCGGCGGCGGTGAGCGACGTGCCGTCGATGGGGTCGACGGCGATGTCGCACTCCGGGCCGTTGCCGTTGCCCACGCGCTCGCCGTTGAAGAGCATCGGGGCGTTGTCCTTCTCGCCCTCGCCGATCACGATCGTGCCGGCGAAGTCGACGGTGTGCAGATACGCGCGCATCGCATCCACCGCGGCGCCGTCGGCCTTCTCCTTCTCGCCCCTCCCGATGTACGGCACGGAGCGGATGGCCGCGGCCTCCGTGGCGCGCACGAGCTCCAGCGCGAGATTGCGGTCGGGACGCAGCGGGCTCGGATCGGCAGTGACGCTCACCATGCTCAGAGCCTATCCGTCGAGGCGCTCCCCTTCGATACGCGCCGCGCCCTTCGATAGAGTGACGGTGACAGCGCACGCCCCACGAGGAGGAGCCCCCATGCCCGTCGCCACCCCAGACCAGTACGCCGAGATGCTGGACCGCGCGAAGGCGAGCGGCTTCGCCTTCCCCGCCATCAACGTCTCCAGCTCGCAGTCGATCAACGCCGTGCTGCAGGGTCTCACGGAGGCCGGCTCCGACGGCATCATCCAGGTCACCACCGGCGGCGCCGACTACTTCGCCGGCCACACCGTCAAGGCGCGCGCCACCGGGGCCCTCGCCTTCGCGAGGTTCGCGACCGAGGTCGCCAAGAGCTACCCGATCACGGTCGCGCTGCACACCGACCACTGCCCGAAGCCGGCGCTCGAGGACTTCGTGCTCCCCCTCATCGCCGCGAGCGAGGAGGAGGTCAAAGCCGGCCGCAACCCGATCTTCCAGTCGCACATGTGGGACGGCTCGGCCGTGCCGCTGGACGAGAACATCGAGATCGCGAAGGAGCTCCTCCCCCGCGTCAAGAACATCAACGCCATCCTCGAGGTCGAGATCGGCGTCGTCGGCGGCGAGGAGGACGGCGTGCGCCACGAGGGCTCCAACGACGCCCTGTACACGACGACCGCCGACGTCGCGAAGGCGGTCGAGGCGATCGGCCTCGGCGACCAGGGGCGCTGGATCGCGGCCCTCACGTTCGGCAACGTGCACGGGGTGTACAAGCCCGGCAACGTGAAGCTGCGCCCCGAGCTGCTCGGCGAGATCCAGGAGGGCATCGCCGCGCAGTTCGGCACCGGCCCGAAGCCGCTCGACCTCGTCTTCCACGGCGGCAGCGGCTCGGCTCCAGAGGAGATCGCCCTCGCCGTGGCCAACGGCGTCATCAAGATGAACATCGACACCGACACGCAGTACGCGTTCACGCGCTCGGTCGCCGGCTACATGCTCTCCCATTACGACGGCGTCCTCAAGGTCGACGGCGAGGTCGGCAACAAGAAGCAGTACGACCCGCGCGCGTGGGGCAAGGTCGCCGAGTCGGCGATGGCGGCCCGCGTCGTCGAGGCGACGCAGCAGCTCGGCTCGTACGGCCACTCGATCTCGGCCTGACCCGCGCGAAGGACGGATGCCTCGGCCCGCCGGCCGGGGCATCCGTCCTTCGCGTCGGCTACTGCGGGTCGACGTATGCGTCGAGCAGGCCGGGCGCGCCGTCGGGAGCCGGCAGCACGAAGATCTCGTCACCGGCCTGGACCCGTCCGCCCTGCACGACCCGCAGATACGGTCCGAGCCGCCGCTCGCGGGAGAACCGCTTCACCCAGCCCTGCTCGTCGTCACCGCCGACCCAGCGGGCGAACGTCGCGCACGGAGTGCGCGGCATCGTCACCTCGGCCTCCACGCGGTCGCCGATCCGCCAGCGCTCGCCGATGCGCGCGGCGTTGACGTCGAGCCCCTCGACCCGCAGGTTCTCGCCGAACCAGCCCGGCGGCAGCGTCCGCCCCAGCTGCGACTCCCAGAATCCGGCATCCTCCTGCGCGTAGACGTAGAGCGCCTTGTCGAGCCCGCCGTGGTGCTTGCGGTCGGCCTGCACGTCGGCGTACGCGCCGTACGGCCCGATCCGCACCGGCCCGTCGACCGGGGCCTTGTCGATCGCGGTGACCCCGACTGCCCCGGCGTCCGGCCGCAGCTGCCGGACGACGCACACCGCGAGCAGGCGAGCCGTCATCGCGTCGTCGCGTACTCGACGAAGGCGGGATCCCCCACGAGCGGCACCGCGAGGCACACGTACACGACGGCGTACGTCGCCACGGCCCCGACCAGCGGCACCCACCAGGTCAGACGCCCGGAGCGCAGCCGGCGCAGCGACAGCACGGCGGTGACCACGAAGCCGCCGACGAGCGCCGCAGCGGCGACCGGGCCCCACAACGCCGCGGAGTCGAGATTGGTGAACTCGCCGGAGGCGCCGAGCACCTCGAGCGTCTGGTTCGCGACGGCGGGCAGGTCGAAGAACGACGGAACCGACAGGAACACGCTCACCGCTCCGTACACGAGCAGCACGATCGTCGCGATGCGGTCCGCGGGGCGACGCGCGCGCACGGGCGCCGCGCCGAACTGCTGCGCTGCGCCGAGCCCCGGCGACGCGGGGTCGAGCCACGGCGCGGGATCAGACGACGCCTGGGCGGCGCGCGCACGCGCGTCGGAGGCGACGGGGATCGTGGCGGCATCCAGCGCGGTCGCGACGTCGGGCTGCTGGATCCGCGCGCGCTGCTCCTCCGGCGTGGCGTACTCGCCGTAGCGCGGACGAGGACGGCCGTCCGGGCCGGCCTCGGGTGTCACGTCGCTCACGCGCGCCCCCTTCCACCGAGAGCGCGCTCGTCGCGGCGGCCGCCGGCATCCTGACGCAGCTCCTTGGGGAGCGAGAACATGAGGTCCTCCTCGGCGGTGCGCACCTCCTCGACGTCGCGGTAGCCCGCCGCGGCGAGGTCTTCCAGCACCTGCTGCACGAGCACGTCGGGCACCGACGCGCCACTGGTCACCCCGACCGTGGACACGCCGTCGAGCCATTCCTGCCGCACCTCGTCGGCATAGTCCACCCGGTGCGCGGCCTTCGCGCCGTGCTCCAGCGCCACCTCGACCAGTCGCACGCTGTTCGACGAGTTCGCCGAGCCCACCACGATCACGAGGTCCGCGTCCTTCGCCACCTTCTTGATCGCCACCTGGCGATTCTGGGTCGCGTAGCAGATGTCGTCCGACGGCGGATCGTGCAGCTCGGGGAACCGCGCGCGCAGCCGCCGCACGGTCTCCATCGTCTCGTCGACCGACAGCGTGGTCTGCGACAGCCACACGACTTTCGACGGGTCGCGCACCTCGACGGCGTCGGCCTCCTCCGGCGAGTTCACGATCGTGACGTGGTCGGGCGCCTCGCCCGCGGTGCCCTCGACCTCCTCGTGACCGGTGTGGCCGATCAGGAGGATCTCGTAGTCGTCGCGCGCGAAGCGCACCGCCTCGCGGTGCACCTTCGTCACGAGGGGGCAGGTCGCATCGATCGCGAGCAGCCGGCGATCGGATGCCGCCACCACCACCGCCGGGGACACCCCGTGCGCGCTGAACACGACGTGGGCGCCCTCGGGCACCTGGTCCACCTCGTCGACGAAGACGGCGCCCTTGCGCTCCAGCTCCGTCACCACGTGGATGTTGTGCACGATCTGCTTGCGCACGTACACGGGCGCGCCGAAGCGCTCCAGCGCCTTCTCCACCGCCACCACCGCGCGATCGACGCCCGCGCAGTAGCCTCGCGGGGCGGCCAGCAGCACCCGCTTGCGTCCCGGCACCGGGTTATCCTGAAGCCGGCCGCGCCGCCCCGGGATCCGGGGGACGGGAAGGCTGACGCTGGGGGTGCTCACCCCTCGAGTTTACGGCGCGCGCCTGCGCGAGCCCTGGCAGCGAAGGATGCGCATGACCGAGTTCCGCGCCCAGGTCGCACCGGGTGAGCCGCCCGACCCCGACGCCGTGCATCCGCGCGACTCCAGCCCGCACGCGCCGACGTCGGTCTCACGGCTCAACGACACGATCCGCGGGTTCGTGGAGAAGTGGGGATCGGTGTGGGTCGAAGGCGAGCTGACGCTCTGGAACCTGCGCGGCGGTGCCGTCTACGCCCGGCTGAAAGACCTCGACACCGACGCGCTCATCTCGCTGCGGCTGTGGTCGAAGACGCTGCAGCGCGTGCCCGCCGACCTCAAGGTCGGCGACCGCGTCGTGGCGTGCGTCAAGGCCGACTACTTCGTCAGGCAGGGCGAGTTCACGTTCACGGTGTCGGCGATGCGGCACGTCGGCCTCGGCGACCAGCTCGAACGGCTCGAGCGCCTGCGCGCACAGCTGCGCGCCGAGGGTCTGTTCGACCCCGCGCGCAAGAAGCGGATCCCGTTCCTGCCGCACCTCGTCGGGCTGATCACCGGCGAGCGGTCCGACGCCGAGAAGGACGTGCACCGCAACGCCGAGCTGCGCTGGCCGCACGTGCGGTTCCGCACCGCGTACGCCGCCGTGCAGGGCGACCGCTGCGTGCCCGAGACGATCGCCGCGCTGAAGCTGCTCGACGCCGACCCCGAGGTGGACGTCATCGTCATCGCCCGCGGCGGCGGCGACCCGCAACAGCTCCTGGGGTTCAGCGACGAGCGGCTGCTGCGCGCGGTGGCCGCGGCATCCACCCCCGTCGTGAGCGCGATCGGCCACGAGAACGACCATCCGCTGCTCGACGACGTGGCAGACCTGCGGGCCTCGACCCCCACCGATGCCGCCAAGCGCGTCGTGCCCGACGTCGCCGAGCAGCGCGCCGCCGTGCAGCAGCTGCGCGCGCGCCTGTCGACCCGCCTCGCCCACCGCGTCGCGCACGACATCGCACAGCTCGAGCAGCTGCGCTCGCGACCCGTGCTGCGCGACCCGGAGACGATGCTGCAGGGCCGCGAGCACGAGCAGTTCCTCCTCGTCTCGCGCGGGCGCGAGAGCGTGCGCCGGGCGATGGATGCCGGCACTCGCCGCGTCGACGAGCTGCGCGCGTCGCTGCGCGCCCTCTCCCCCGGGGCGACCCTGGCCCGCGGCTACGCGATCGCGCACGTCGACGGCGGCGTCGTCGTGCGCGACGCCGCCCAGGCGCCCGCCGGCGCGGGCGTCGTCGTGACCGTCGCGCGCGGCTCGTTCGCCGCCCGCTCCGAGGGCGAGCTCCCCGAAGGGCCGACGCGGGCACCCGCCTAAGATGGAGGGCATGACCCCGAGCGACGAGGCCCCCGACGTCGCCTCGCTCTCGTTCGAGCAGGCGCGCGACGAGCTCGTCCGCGTCGTCGCCGAGCTCGAGCAGGGTGCTCCGACGCTGGAGCACTCGCTCGCCCTGTGGGAGCGCGGGGAGGCGCTCGCGGCACGCTGCGAGGAGTGGCTCGCCGGGGCCAAGCGCCGGCTCGACGCGGCCCGCACGGCGACGGATGCCGAGGCGGACCGCTGATGGGGCCCCGCGTCGTCGCCGAGCTCGGCCGGCCAGAGACCCCGGAGGAGACCGCCGAGCGCAAGGCCGCGGCATCGCTCGCCTACCGTTCCAGCCAGACCGCGCGCAACCTCGTCGCCGCCTTGCTCGTCACGCTCGGGGTCGTGCTCGTCGTCGTGCTCGCCGTGCCCCGTGGCGACGCGGCCCCTCGCACTCCGATCGACGTCGCCGCGGTGGCGGGCCAGGTCGAACGCGCGCGCGACGTCACGGTCGTGGTGCCGACCGTTCCCGCCGACTGGTCGGTCAACGGCGCCGCCGTGAGCAACGACGGCACGCCCGCCTGGACCATCGTCTACGGCCTCCCCGCCGCGTCGGAGTACCTGCGCTTCGCCCAGGCGTTCGACGCCGACGACACGTGGGCGTCGCAGCAGCTGCACGGCACCGCCCCCGGCGACACGGTCGAGATCGGGGGCGTCACGTGGAGCCGTTACGCCCCCGCCGACCCGGCGGCGGCGGGCAACGTGACGGCGGCTCTGGGCACGCAGGCCGGCGACCAGCACCTCCTGATCTACGGCGCGGCATCCGCCGACGACCTCGCCCTCGTCGCCGCGTCGGTCGCCGACCAGGTCCTCGCGCTGCAGCAGGCGACGCGATGAGCAGTCCGCGGCTGACCCCGGGTGCGGCGTGGGCGCAGATGCAGCGCGGCAACGAGCGGTTCGTGGCCGGCGAGCCGGCGCATCCCCGGCAGGACGTCGAGCGACGGGCGAAGACGGCGGCCGTCCAGCACCCGCGGGCGGCCCTGTTCGGGTGCTCCGACTCGCGTCTGGCGGCGGAGATCATCTTCGACCAGGGGCTCGGCGACCTCTTCGTCGTGCGCAACGCGGGCCAGGTGATCGGAGAGTCGATCGTCGCGAGCCTGGAGTACGCGGTCGCGATCCTCGAGGTGCCGCTCATCGTCGTGCTCGCGCACGACGGCTGCGGCGCGGTGCGGGCCGCCATCGACGGCACCGCGATCGACGCGAAGCCCCTCCCCCCGCACATCTGGAAGCTCATCGCCCCGATCGTGCCCGCGGCCCGCGAGGTGCTCGTCGCCGCCGGCGGCTCGAGCCCCGACGACATCGACGCCGAGCTCGTGGGCCGCGAGCACCTGCGCAACACGGTCGCCGATCTGCTCCAGTCGTCGACGCTCATCGGCGCCGCCGTGAGCGAAGGGCGCCTGGGCATCGTCGGTGCCAACTATCGGCTCGCCGAGGGCACCGCCGTGCCGATCGTCGCCGTCGGCCTCGACCTGGTGCCGGATCCCGCCGACCCCGATCCGCACCCCCCACTCCCGTCCGACCCGGAGGAAGAGCAGTGACCGACACCGAGTACCGCATCGAGCACGACACCATGGGCGAGGTCCGCGTCCCGATCCACGCCCTGTACGGCGCGCAGACACAGCGCGCCGTGGAGAACTTCCCGATCTCGGGAGCGGGCCTCGAATCCGCGCAGATCGCCGCGCTCGCGCGCATCAAGAAGGCGGCCGCGCTCGCGAACAAGGCGCTCGGCACGCTCGACCCCGTGATCGCCGACGCCATCGCGGCGGCCGCGGACGACGTGGTCACCGGCGCCTACGACGACCACTTCCCCGTCGACACCTACCAGACCGGCTCGGGCACGTCGTCCAACATGAACATGAACGAGGTGCTCGCAAGCCTCGCCACGCGGCGCCTCGGCTCCCCGGTGCACCCCAACGACCACGTCAACGCATCGCAGTCGTCGAACGACGTGTTCCCGACCTCCGTGCACATCGCCGTGACGCAGGCGCTCGTCGACGACCTCATCCCCGCGCTCGACCACCTGGCCGTGGCCCTCGAGGCGAAGGCCGAGCTGTGGAAGGACGCGGTGAAGTCCGGGCGCACCCATCTCATGGACGCCACTCCCGTCACGCTCGGTCAGGAGTTCGGCGGCTACGCACGCCAGGTGCGGTTGGGCATCGAACGCGTGCAGGCGGTGCTGCCCCGCGTGGGCGAGGTGCCGCTCGGCGGCACCGCGGTGGGGACGGGCATCAACACGCCGCTCGGCTTCCCGCAGCAGGTCATCGCGATCCTGCAGGCCGACACCGAGCTTCCCATCTCGGAGGCGAAGGACCACTTCGAGGCGCAGGCGAACCGCGACGGGCTCGTCGAGGCATCCGGGGCCCTGCGCACGATCGCCGTCTCGCTCACCAAGATCAACAACGACCTGCGCTGGATGGGCTCGGGGCCCAACACGGGGCTCGGCGAGCTGCACATCCCCGACCTGCAGCCCGGATCGTCGATCATGCCGGGCAAGGTCAACCCCGTCGTCCCCGAGGCGACGCTCATGGTGTGCGCACGGGTGATCGGCAACGACGCCACAGTGGCGTGGGCGGGCGCGTCGGGCGCGTTCGAGCTCAACGTGGCGATCCCGGTCATGGGCACGGCCCTGCTGGAGTCGATCCGGCTGCTGTCCAACGCGATGCGCGTGCTCGCCGACAAGACGATCGACGGTCTGCAGGCGAACCTGGAGCGCGCGGCCGCGTTCGCGGGCATGTCGCCGTCGATCGTGACGCCGCTGAACAAGGTCATCGGCTACGAGGCTGCGGCGAAGATCGCGAAGCACGCGGTGGCCAAGGGCATCACGGTGCGCGAGGCGGTGATCGACCTGGGCTACGTGGACCGCGGCGAGATCACTCTCGAGCAGCTCGACGCCAAGCTCGACCTGCTCTCCATGACCCACCCCGGGTGAGCGACCGGTCGGGCGCGTCATAATCGGATCATGAAGCGCAGGTCGAGGCCCATCTCGGCGCGCGTCCGGATTCTGGGGGCCATCCTCGCCGTGGCGTCGGTCGGGTTCCTCCTCGTCGGCGGCGTCACCTTCCTGGTGCAGCGCGAGCGCATCCTCAGCGAGGTCGACACCCGGCTGAGGACCCAGGTCGAGACGCTCGGGGTGATGGCGACCCCGGTGCCGTCCGGATCGGCCTCCCCCTCCGCGGACGCCATCGTGGAGGGAGCCGACGGCGCGCCCTTCGACTCGGTCGAGGCCTATCTCGCCGACGCCGTCAGACGCCTCGTCCCCGGTCGCAACGAAGCGTCGGTCGGCATCCTCATCGGCGTCAAGCGCCTCGTTCCGCAGACGCTCTCCGGCTTCGACATCTCCGAGAACGAGCAGCTGATCGAGCGAGCCGTGGCGGAGGCCGAGGCGGCCGGCCGCGCGGTGCTCGGCACGGCCGTCACCATGGACGGGACGCTGCGCTACATCGCGATCCCCGTGACGATGCCCGGCGATCGGGACGCGGGCGTGTACATCCGCGCCGTCGACCTCGGCGCCGAGCTGGAGCCGGTGGCGCTGTCGATGATCACCTTCGCGGTCGCAGCGGTCGCGACGCTCCTCGCGATCGGCGTGGTCGGGTGGTTCGTCGTGGGGCGGCTGCTGTCGCCGATCCGGCATCTGCGCGAGACCGCCGACTCGATCACGCTGACCGACCTCGGCGCCCGCATCCCGGAGCAGGGCAACGACGACATCTCCGACCTCACCCGCACCGTCAACTCCATGCTCGACCGCCTGGAGGACTCCGTCGGCGTGCAGCGCCAGCTGCTCGACGACGTGCGGCACGAACTGAAGACGCCCATCACGATCGTGCGCGGACACCTGGAGATGATGGATGCGGCCGACCGCACCGACGTCGAGGCCACGCGTGAGATCGGCATCGCCGAGCTCGACCGGATGACCCGGCTCGTCGACGACATCGACCTGCTCGCCGCCGTCGAGGGCGACCAGTTCACGATGGGCATCGTCGACGTGCTCACGCTGACCTCGCGGATCGGCGAGCTGGTCGGGGTCATCCCTGGCCACACGTGGCGGATCGAGGCGTACGGCCGCGGGCTCGTCGAGGGCGACGCCGAGCGACTGCTGCAGGCGTGGCTGCAGCTGGCCGACAACGCGGCCAAGTACACGCCGGCGGGGAGCCCCATCGAGATCGGCAGCGCCGTCGACGACACCGGCGCCACGCTGTGGGTGCGCGATCACGGTCCCGGCATCCCGCCTGCGCTCCGGCACCGGATCTTCCGCCGCTTCGACCGCGCGCACAGCAAGCGCTCGGTGGGCGGCTCGGGGCTGGGCCTTGCGATCGTCGACGCGATCGCCAAGGCCCACCACGGCTCGTGCGCCGTCGACGAGACCGCGGGCGGCGGCGCCACCTTCGCCATCCGAGTACCCTTGAGCCTCAGCGGCGACGCACCCGGCCTGCCCGCACCCGTACGGGCGGGCGATGTCGTCCTGCAGCGGGAGGCCACCGAATGACACGCATCCTCATCGCCGAGGACGAACCGCGCATCTCCGCGTTCGTCAGCCGCGGGCTCGAAGCGGCGGGGTACTCCGCCGTCGTCGTGGAGGACGGCGCGCAGGCGCTGGAACGCGCGCTCGAGGACGACGTCGACCTCGTGCTGCTGGATGTCGGGCTCCCCACGATGGACGGCTTCGAGGTGCTGACCCATCTGCGCGGCCAGGGCTCATCGGTGCCGGTGATCATGCTCACCGCGCGCAGCGGCACCCTCGACACGGTGACCGGGCTGGATGCCGGCGCGAACGACTACGTGCCGAAGCCGTTCAAGTTCGACGAACTGCTCGCCCGCATCCGCTCGCGCCTGCGCGAGAACGTGACGACGGGCGGGATCGCTATCGTGCATCAGGACGTCGCCCTCGACCCGCTCACGCGGCGCGCGAGCGTCGGCGGCCGCGAGCTCGACCTGTCGGCGCGCGAGTTCGCGCTCGCGGAGCAGTTCCTGCGCAATCCCGGGCAGGTGCTCAGCCGGGAGCAGCTCCTCAGCCGCGTGTGGGGTCTCGACTTCGACCCAGGCTCGAACGTCGTGGACGTGTACGTGCGCTATCTGCGCGGCAAGCTCGGAGCCGACCGCATCACGACGGTCCGCGGCGCCGGCTATCGCTGGGAGTAGTCCGGCCGGCCGGGCACGAGGAAGCCCCCGGTGTGGGGGACACCGGGGGCTGTGAAGGCCGGGAGCTGGGGGACTCCGGGCCGTGTCAATCGCGTCCGTCGGGGAAGACGTGCGATCTCTCCTTCGATCCGGTCCAGCGATAGGGGAGGCGCTGGCCGGATTCCTTACCCGCTGTCGCGGGAGTCTGCGATGAGTCCTGGTGAGCGGTGTCGTCGGAGGTGCTCTGCGCGGCACCCGTGTCCGGCACGAACTGTCGAGGCTCCGGGGCGGGGACGACCTGCGTCACCTTCTGCTTCTGCTCCTCGGAGTCCTCCGATGCGGGCGCCGTCTCGGCGGGCTCCTCGGACGCGCCGGGCGTCGCCGGCTCCTCGACGTCTGCGTCCGTCGCGTGCTCCGACTCCTCCGCGACGTCCTGCTCCGGAGAGGCCGTGGGCGTCGGCGGGGCCGGCACGACCACGGGCGATCCGGAGACGGCGATGCCCGCGACATCCGTCAGCGCGATCGCCTGGGAGACGGCGAACACGCTCGCGACGACGACCATCGTCGCGGCGGCGGCGCCACCGACGGTCAGCGTGCGGAGTGCATCCACGAACTCTCCCTGTTTCCCCAGCGGCGAACCGCTCCCTCCATGATGAGCGATGCGGGTGAGAGAAGTCCCGTGCGGCAGATGAGATTCCTCTCATC
>JASGDZ010000243.1:0-3585 GCA_047606835.1 Microbacterium sp.
ACGGCGTGGGCGAGGCCGACGTCGACCGGCTGCTGCGCGACGGCGTGTTCGTCGACCTGTACCCGATCGTGCGGCGCGCGCTGCGCGTGGGCTCGCGGTCGTACTCGATCAAGAAGCTCGAACCGCTCTACATGGGCGACGAGGTGCGCACGAGCGATGTGCAGCGCGGCGACGACTCCATCGTCAGGTACGTCGAGGCGCGTGCGCTCGCCGACGCGGGGGAGGATGCCGAGGCCCGCGCGATCCTCGACGACCTCGCCGACTACAACCGCTACGACTGCGTGTCGACGCGGCGCCTGCGCGACTGGCTCGTGGAGCGGGCCAAGGAGGCCGGGCTGCGCCCGACCGTCGACGTCGAGCCGGCCGAGGCGGTCTACGAGGCCTCGCCGCTCGCCGCAGGGCTCGAGCGTCTCGCCGCCGCGCGGGTCGCGGCCACCGGCGCGCTCGACGACTCCGACGCGCAGGCGCTGCGGCTGGGCGCGGCGGCGATCGACTACTACCCGCGCGAGGCGAAGACCTTCTGGGTGGCGCATTTCCTGCGGCTGCGCGAGCCGGTGTCGATCTGGGGGGACCAGCGCGACGTCGTCGTGGTCGACGCGGCGCGCTCGCAGGTGCTGGAGGACTGGCATCCGGGACCGCGCGCGGTGCGTCGGTTGGTCAGGCTGCGCGGCGATCTCGCGCCGGGCACGCGGCTGACCGTGGGCCATGCGCCGTACGCGGTGTACGAGCTGCCCGCGCCCTTCCCCGCCGACCCGATGCCGCGGTGGATCCACGTGGCCCGGTCCGTGGAGGTCGTCGAGGTGCTCGACGACGGCGCGATCGTGTCAGAGACCGCGGTCGACGGCATCACGTGGCGCGAGCTGCCCCTTGCGCTCACGCCGGCGGCGCCGCCGCGGGCGGGGCGCCAGCAGGCGGCGATCGACGAGTGGGCGGATGCCGTGCTCGCCGCCGCGCCGGGGTTCCCGGCAGATCCCGCCACCGACATCCTGCGCCGGCGTCCGCCGCGCACCCGGTCGGGCGCGCTGACTGCGTCGACGGGCGACGACGTCGACGCGATCACGCGCAGCATCCTGGATCTCGATCGCAGCTACCTCGCGGTCCAGGGCCCGCCGGGAACAGGGAAGACCTACGTCGGGTCGCACGTGATCGCTCGGCTCGTGAACGACCACGGGTTCAGGGTCGGGGTGGTCGCGCAGTCGCACGCCGTGGTGGAGAACATGCTGGGCCGCGTGGTGGTCGCGGGGGTGCCCAAGGAGCTCGTCGGCAAGGCCCCGAAGAGCGACACCGGCGCCGCGCAGCCGTTCACCGTCATCCCGAAGAACGGCATGGGTCCGTTCATCGAGGAGCACGCCGGCAGCGGCTTCGTCGTCGGCGGCACGGCGTGGGACTTCGCCCACGAGCAGCGCGTGCCGCGGGGGCGTCTGGATCTGCTCGTCGTCGACGAGGCGGGGCA
The DNA here is from genome assembly GCA_047606835.1 of Microbacterium sp. Taxonomy (GTDB): domain Bacteria; phylum Actinomycetota; class Actinomycetes; order Actinomycetales; family Microbacteriaceae; genus Microbacterium. The sequence goes on from JASGDZ010000243.1 coordinate 1,454, forward strand.
GTTCTCGCTCGCCTCGACGATCGCGGTGTCGGTCGCGTCGCCCCGGCTGCTGCTGCTCGGCGACCCCCAGCAGCTGCCGCAGGTGAGCCAGGGCACCCACCCCGAGCCGGTCGACACGTCGGCGCTCGGCTGGGTGCTCGCCGGCGCAGAGGTGATCCCGGACGCGTTCGGCTACTTCCTCGCGCGCACGTGGCGCATGCATCCCGAGGTCGCCGGCCCCGTCTCTCGGCTGTCGTACGACGGGCGGCTGGCGTCGCATCCCTCCGCCGCACTGCGTTCGCTCGCGGGGGTCGAGCCCGGCGTGCACCCCGTGCCCGTGCGCCACCGCGGCAACGCGACGCAGTCGCCGGAGGAGGCCGCGCGCGTCGTGGAGCTCGTGCGGGAGCTCCTCGGGCGGGCATGGACGGGCACGACGGGCGGCGAGGGCGGGATGCTGCCGCCCCGGCCGCTCGGGCAGTCCGACCTCATCGTCGTGACGCCCTACAACGCGCAGCAGGTCGAGGTCGAGGAGGCCCTGGCGGGCGCGGGGTTCGGCGACGTCCCGGTGGGCACGGTGGACAGGTTCCAGGGGCAGGAGGCCGTCGTCGCGATCGTCTCCCTCGCCGCGTCGTCGGGGCGCGACGCGCCGCGCGGGCTGGAGTTCCTGCTGCTGCAGAACCGGCTCAACGTCGCGGTCTCGCGCGCGCAGTACGCGGCGTACATCGTCTACTCGCCCGGGCTGCTCGACGACCTGCCGCGCACGCCCGAGGCGGTGGCGCGGCTGAGCGCGTTCGCGCGGCTCGTGCGGGCGGTTCCGGAGGGGCGCCTAGACTGACCGCGTGACGAACGAGCTGCCCAGCCACTTCGAGATCGACCTGCCCCCGGAGATCGTGCCGGGCAACTACGCCGACTTCGCCAACGTGTGGCACACGCCCACGGTGTTCGTCATGGACTTCGTGACGCTCGCCCAGCCGCCGCACGAGGAGCCCGACCCCGACACGGGCGAGGCGCGCCTCGTGGTGCCCGCCCGCGTCGTGAGCCGCATCCGCATCCCTCCCGAGCAGGTCTTCGAGCTCGCGAAGGCGCTCACCCAGCAGCTGGAGATGTGGGAGCAGGAGACCGGCCGGCGTGCCCCTGCCGGTCCGCTGCTCGACGGCGAGCCCGGCGCGTCATGACCGCCTGACGGTCGCCGCTGCGCGGCCGGAATTCGGAGATCTGCCGGAATGCGGAGATCTTTCCGGACGAATGGCCGAATCCCGGCAGATCTCCGAACCTCGGCAACGTTCATCGACTCGCCTATCGGCGGAATCTCGCAGGCGCGCGTCTTCGCCTCAGTCGACCGTGCCGTACAGGCGGTCGCCGGCGTCGCCCAGACCCGGCACGATGTAGCCCTTCTCGTTCAGGCGCTCGTCGAGCGCGCCGAGGACGAGCGTGACCTCCCGCCCCTCGACGGCCCTCTCGATCGCGGCGACGCCCTCGGGAGCACCGAGCAGGCAGATCGCGGTGACATCGCGAGCCCCGCGCTGGAACAGGAACTCCATCGCCGCGCCGAGCGATCCGCCGGTCGCGAGCATCGGATCGAGCACGAAGCACTGCCGGTCGCTGAGATCGTCCGGGAGGCGCTCGGCGTAGGTGGTCGGCTCGAGGGTCTGCTCGTTGCGCGCCATGCCGAGAAAGCCCACCTCGGCGGTCGGCAGCAGCTTCACCATGCCCTCCAGCATCCCGAGTCCGGCGCGCAGGATCGGCACGACGAGCGGAAGCGGCTCGCTGATGCGCACACCGGTCGTGGTGGTGACGGGGGTCGTGATCTCGACGGGCGTCACGCGCACGGTGCGTGTCGCCTCGTAGGCGAGCAGGGTCACGAGCTCCTCGACGAGCTGGCGGAACATCGGCGACGGCGTGCGCTCGTCGCGCAGCACGGTCAGCTTGTGGGTGATGAGGGGATGGTCGGCGACGTGCACACGCATGACGCCCAGGCTATCCGCTGCGCCGTACGCTGTGGACGTGACCTCGATCGCTCGGATCGCCGACGAGACGGCGATGGATCGCGCGCTCGCGCTGGCGCGCGATGCTCAGCGCCACGGCGACATCCCGGTCGGTGCGATCGTGCTGGATGCCTCCGGCACGACGCTCGGCGAGGGCCGCAACGAGCG
>JASGDZ010000244.1:0-11821 GCA_047606835.1 Microbacterium sp.
TAGCTCGTGACGCCGAGCGCCGAGAGCACCCCACCGGTCCTCTCCAGCGCCGCGCGCCGCTCGGCGCGCGTCGTCAGCGGCGCGGGCGGCTCCGCGCCCGGCGACGCGAAGAGGCTGTGCGGCCACATCGTACCGAGCCACGCGGCGTGCAGGTGCGACTCGTTGATGCCGGGCAGCACCGTGCGCCCCTGGAGGTCGATGCGGCGCACGTCGCCCGCCACGGCGAGCACCGACGCGTCGTCGCCGACGGCCACGATCTCCCCGTCGCGCACGGCGACGGCCTGGGCCACGGCGCCCGCGGCATCCATCGTCTGCACTCTGCCGTTGTAGAGCACAAGGCCGTTGTAGAGCACAAGGCCGTGGTGGAGCACGAGGCCGTCGCGGTGGACAGGCCGGGTCACGACGTCTCCCGGAGTGCCAGCCACTCCTCCCGCCGCTTCGCCTGCCGCACCGGATCCGCCACCGGCGACGCCATGAGCAGCTTCTGCGTGTAGAGCTGCTCGGGGCGCCGGGTGACGGCCTCGCCCTCGCCGCTCTCGACGATGTTCCCGCGGTACATCACGGCGACGCGGTGGCACACGCGCCGCACGACGCCCAGGTCGTGCGACACGAACAGATAGGCGACGCGCGTCTCGCGCTGCAGCTCGATGAACAGGTCGAGGATCGCCGCCTGCGTCGTCAGGTCGAGCGCGCTCACCGGCTCGTCGCACACGACGAGGCGCGGTGCGTTGATGAGCGCGCGGGCGATCGCGATGCGCTGCCGCTGCCCGCCGGAGAACTCGTTCGGGAAGCGGCGTGCGGCATCCTTCGGCAGCCGCACGTGGTCGAGCATCTCGCGCACCCTCGCCTCGATCGCCGTGCGCCCCAGCCGCGCCACGGCAAGCGGCTCGGCCACGATCTGCCCGATCGGCTTGCGCGGGTCGAGCGATCCATACGGGTCCTGGAAGACGACCTGGATGTCGCTCGACAGCGCCCGTCGCTCGGCACCGCGCAGCCGCGTGATGTCACGTCCGTCGAAGCGGATGCTGCCGCCGGCGACCGGCACGAGCCCGAGGATCGCCTTGCCGAGCGTGGACTTCCCCGACCCCGACTCGCCCACGAGCCCCACGCACTCACCCGGTGCGACATCGATCGAGACGCCGTGCAGCACCCGCACGGCCTTTCGCCCGTGGCCGTACGAGACCACGACGTCCTCGGCACGCAGCAGCGACTCTCGGGCATCGCCCGTCGTCGGGTCGGTCATCGCCCCTCCTCGGTCGTCGCGTATTCGCGGTCCAGCTCGTTCCGGCCGGCCGCGTCGTCGAGCGAGGCCGCGATCAGCGCGCGCGTGTACTCCTCGCGGGGGCGCGCGAAGATGTCGTCGACGTCTCCCGACTCCACGACGACGCCGTCGCGCATGACCACCACCCGATCGCAGAGGTCGGCCACCACGCCGAAGTTGTGGGTCACGATGACGAGCGCCATCCCGCTCTCCTCCTCCAGCTCGCGCAGGAGCTCGAGGACCTCCGCCTGCACCGTGACGTCGAGGGCTGTCGTGGGCTCGTCCGCGATGAGCACGGACGGTCGGCCGGCCACGGCTCCTGCGATCAGCACGCGCTGCGCCATGCCGCCGGACAGCTGGTGCGGATACGAGCGCATCACGCGCGCGGGATCGACGATGCCGACGCGTTCGAGGGTGGCCATGACACGTTCTCGCGCCTCGCGGCGGCTCAGCTTCTGCACGCTGCGCAACGGCTCCATGAGCTGGAAGCCGATCGAGTACGACGGGTCGAGGTTCGACATCGGCTCCTGCGGCACGTAGCCGAACACGGTGCCCAGCAGCCGCGAGCGGCTCCGCTTGTCGTAGGCGGTGACGTCCTTGCCGTCGACCCACAGCGCGTCGACGGTGTAGGCGCCCGATGCCGGCAGGAGGTCGAGCGCCGAGAACACGGTCTGCGACTTGCCGGACCCCGACTCGCCGACGATGCCGAGCACCTCTCCGGGGGCGACCTCGAGGCTGACGCCGTGCACGACCTCCACCTCGCCGCGCCCGGTCGCGTAGTTCACGCGGAGGTTGTCGATCCGCAGGGCGGGCTCCTCGGTGCGCCACGACGGCGGGGGCGGCGCCGACGGCGCGACGACGGCGAGGTCGGCCGGCTCGGCGGTGCGGATCGTGGCGGTCGTGCCCATGGCGGGCGGGGTGGGCGGGGTGGCGCGCGCCGGGCGGCGCCGACGACGCACGGGCTGGACGGTGATCACGTCGGCGAGCACCGAGCCGATGACGGCGAAGGCGGAGATCGCGATGCCCAGCGCCAGCGACGGCCACAGCAGGAGCAGCGGCTGCGTGCGGATGTTCTGGAAGCCGTCGTTCATCATCGCGCCCCAGTTGGGCACGTCGGCCGCGCCGATGCCGAGGAACTGGAGCCCGGCCTGGAGCCCCATCGCGAACCCGATCGTGAGGGCGCCCTGGATCACGACTGCGGGCAGCACGTGCCCGACGACGTGCGTGGTGAGGATCGGCAGGTCGCGCAGACCCGACACGCGTGCGGCATCGATGAACAGCTCGTGACGGATGCCGCGCGTCGTCGAACGGGACAGTCGGAAGAAACCGGGGACGAGCAGCACACCGACCGTCACCATCACGATCGTGAAGTCGGAGCGCGTTCCCGCGGCGACGATGAGGAGGATGATCATGCCCGGCACGGCCTGCAGCGCGTCGCTGGTCCAGCCGCCGACGCGATCGGTCGCGCCCCCGTAGAACCCGGCGGCGATGCCGGCGGGGACACCGATGACGATGCTGACCGCGCACGCCAGCACGCTGCCGTAGAAGGTGGTCTGCGTCCCCCAGATGAGGCGGGAGAGCACGTCGCGGCCGGAGGAGTCTCCGCCGAGGAGATGCTCGGGCGACGGCGGCGCCTTTACCAGGGAGAGGTCGACGAAGTTCGGGTCGTAGGGCGAGAGCCACGGCGCGAGGAAGGCCACGAGCATCAGCAGCACGACCGCCGCGAGGGCGACGACGCCCGCCGGCTTGCGGAGGAACGTGTGCGAGAGCGAACGACGGCCCGCTGCGCGGGTGTCGACGTCTTCGACGATCGCGATGCTCACAGCGACGCACGCACCTTCGGGTTGAGCCACGCGAGGGCGAGATCCAGCAGCACGTTCACGACGACCACGAAGACCACCGAGACCACCGTGATGCCGAGGACCACGGGGATGTCGCCGGTCTGCGACGCGGAGTTGGTGAGCACGCCGATGCCGGGGAGGGCGAAGATCGACTCGACGACGACGGCGCCGCTGAGCAGGCCGACGAAGAGGACGGCGAGGATGGTCAGCGCCTCGGGCGCGGAGTTGCGCAGCAGGTGGACCGACACACGGCCGTTGCTCAGCCCGCGGCTGCGGAGCGTGCGCACGTAGTCGCGCGACGCGTTGGTCACCATCGCGTTGCGCAGCTGCTCGGCGATCATCACGATCGCGCCGAGCGCGAGCGAGACCGCGGGAAGGGCGATGGAGGAGAGCCAGCCCACGACCGACACGCTCGGGTCGACGTAGCCGACGGCGGGAAACCACGCCAGGTCGATCGCGAACCAGATGACGAGGACGAAGCTCAGCCAGAAGCCGGGCAGCGAGTAGAGCACGATCGAGACCCAGCTGAGCACCCGGTCGACGACGCTGCCGGGGCGCAGCCCCGAGATGAGCCCGAACACCGCGCCGAACACGGCGGAGAGGATCGTGGCGAGCGCCACGACCGACAGCGTCACCGGCACCTTGATCGCGAGCTCGGCGCCAACGGGCTGGAAGCTGCGCCACGAGGTGCCGAAGTCACCGGCGATCGCGTGGGTCAGCCAGTCCCACAGCTGCACGAGCAGCGGGCGATCCGTCCCGATGCGCAGCGCGAGGGCATCGCGCTGCGCATCGGTGGCGGACGCGCCCAGAAGCAGGGCCGTCGGGTCCGGCGTCGCGAGGTGGGCGAGGAAGAAGGTGCCCACCGAGACCGCCAGGAGCAGCCCGACGCCGGACCCGATCCGCCTCAGCACGAACAGCAGCATGGACCCGGCGTGCTACGACGTGGTGATCTGGCGCAGGGTCGGGAACATGGTTCCGACGAGGGGCTGGACCGTGATGTCCGCCGTCGAGAAGAACACGTTGTCCGCCTGGTACCACACGTTGAACCACGCCAGCTCGGTGAGCTTGGTGTTGAGCTGCTCGATGACCTCGAGCTGCTCGTCGCCCTGCGTTGCGTACATCTGGTCGACGAGCTCCTGCAGCTCGGGCACCTGGTCGATCTGAGGGTTCGGGTTGTACCACTGGGGCAGCGCGGCCTGGCGCTCGACGGTGGCGACCGGGTTCGAGTCCAGCGCGATGAGCGTGATCGAGATGGGGTAGGTCGACGACTTCTGCATGTAGTCGCCCATCTGCATCTCGTCCCACGTGACGGTCACGCCGATGTCCTTGAGCGACTGCTCGGCGATCGCCTGCCACGGCTGGAACGGCGGAGCCATCGGCATGTTGATGCTGAAGCCGTCTGCGTAGCCGGCGTCGGCGAGCAGCTGCTTCGCCTCCGCGACGTCGTACGCGTACATGTCGTTCAGCGACGAGAGGTACCCGTCGTGGTCGGCGGCGAACACCTGGTTGGTGTCGACGCCCGCGCCGGAGCCCATGGCATCCAGGATGGCGGCGCCGTCGAACGCGCGCTGCAGCGCCTCGCGCACGCGCTGGTCGCCCAGCGGCTCGAACGTCTCGCCCATGCGGTCGGTGTACTGGAGGCCGACGGCCGTCGCGATCTGCTGGGCGACGTTCCACCCCTTCTCGGTCGCGGTGGCGATGTTCGCCGCGTCGGCGTAGATCACGTTGACCTGGCCGGAGTCCATCGCGTTCTGCATGGCCGTGCCGTCGCCGATCGGCAAGATCTCCACGGTCTCGAACGGGAACGCGGCGCTGTCCCAGTGGTCTTCCACCTTCGTGAACAGGTAGCGCGAGCCGGCGACGCTCGTGGAGTCCATCGTGTACGGACCCGATCCGACGGGGGTCGTGGACAGGGTGCCGGCGTCGATCGCCTTCGGCGACATCATGTAGCTGCGGCCCAGCGCCATGAAGTACAGGATCGTGTCGTCGCGCTGGGTGAGGTGGATGGCGATGCTGTCGTCGCCGGTCTTCTCGAAGCTCTCCACGCGCGTGTACGCCTCGCTGGAGGTGACGCCGTCCTGCAGGTACTCGAGGCTCTTCACGGCGGCGTCGGCGTCGAACGGCTCGCCGTCGCTGAAGGTCGCGTCCGTGCGCAGCGTCATGTCGATGGTCAGGCCGTCGTCCGAGACGGTGAACTCCGTCGCCAGCGCCGGCACGGGGTTGCCGTCCTTGTCCATGGCGAGGAGCGGGTCGTAGACGGCCGACAGGTACGGCCCGTCGAAGCCGATGTCGGCCAGCGACGGGTCCCAGTTGGTCACGTCGAGGAAGTTGCCGATCTTCAGCGCTTCCGTCGCCGTGCCGCCGGTGGACGAGGTGTTGCCGCCGCTACCGGTGCAGCCGGTGACGACCAGTCCCACCGCCGCGACCGCGGCGAGGACTCCAGCAAGGGCTCTTTTTCTCATGTTTCCTTCTCTCGGGTGCGAGGGGTGAAGAAGGGGGGAGGGCCTTCGCCCGCTGAGCGAGCCGAAAAGACGCCACTCCGGTGTGCCGTGGTCGTTAGTCTACGTACGTGGAATAAAGCACACAAGGCTCAGGCCCACTTTTTCCCACAGGCGTAGATGATCGTTACCTGTCCGAAACATCCGAGCCGGCGACGAGGGGCCGGCGCACGCTCAGCCGGCGGGGCTCCACCGGCCGTCTGCCGAGACCTCGGTGTCGACCTGCAGCCCCGCCACAGCCGCCCGAAGCTCCGTGCCGTGTTCGGCGGCCAGCCGCAGCGCGCCGAGGTTCGACTCCAGTTGGGCCGGGCGCGACGCGCCGAACAGCACGTTCGCGGTCGCCGGGTTCGCCAGGCAGAAAGCGATCGCGACCTGCGCGGGAGTGGCGTCGAACCCGGCGGCCACGCGGGCGACCTCGGCCGCGGCGACGGCGATGCGGTCGCGGATGCCGCCGACATCCGCCCCGATCTTGCGCTGCGGCGTGCGGCCGAGCAGCACGCCGCCCTCGAACACGTCGGACGCCTGCAATGCCAGCACGCCGTCGCGGAACAGGGCGCCGTACGGCTCGCCCTCCGCCATCGAGCGGCGCGCGATGCCGTACTTCAACTGCGCGAACGTCGGCGGGACGAGACCGGCGGATGCCGCGGCGTCCAGCGCCGCACGGGTGTCGTCGATCACCCAGTTGTTGATGCCCCAGCTCGCGACGAGCCCGTCGGCGATGAGCTCGTTCACGTCGGCGACGAGCTTCGCCATGTCGGGCGCGTGCAGGTAGTCGCCGACGACGAGCGTGTCGAAGCGGTCAAGCCCCGCACGCTCCAGGCTCTCCTCCAGCTGGGCCCGGAAGCCCTGCGCGGGCCAGTCCCACAGCCACAGCTTTCCGCACAGGAAGACGTCGTCGCGCGCGACGCCGCTCTGGCGCAGGGCGCGGCCGAACAGGATGTCGGTCTTCGAGTTCTCCGCGTGCGGGCCCGTGTTGTAGTACGCGACGTCGAAGAACCCGGCATCGGCCTGGACGGCGCGGCGGATCATCGCGACGGCCTCGTCGGACCCCATGCGGTCCCACGTGTTCCACGAGCCGAGCGCGAGGGGCGGCACGAGCGGGCCGCCGGGGCCGAGCGGGCGGCGGGGAACGGATGTCACGGGCATCGCTGCCTCCTCGTTGCGTTTTTCTACGTCTGTATAATAACCTTCTCCCAGGCGGTGCGACACGGTGTCCTGCTCAGGCGCGGCGCCTCGCTCAGAGGGGAGCAGACATGTCCAGCACTTCCCGGCGCGTCCTCGTCACGGGCGCAGCCGGCGGCGTCGGCCGGTCGCTGGCGGCGGCCTTCCTCGCACGCGGCGACGCCGTGATCCTCACCGACCTGCCCGGCGAGAGGCTCGATGCGCTGGGCGCCGGGCTCGGCGTCCCGACGATCGGGCTCGACATCACGGACGCCGACGCGGTCGCCGCGGCCGTGACCGACATCGTCGCCGCACACGGACCGATCGACGTGCTCGTCAACAACGCCGGCATCCTGCACCTGCACGGGCCCGTCGTCGACCTGCCGGTCGCCGACTTCGAGACGACGATCCGCGTGAACATCCTCGGCACGTTCGCCGTCACCCAGGCCGTCGCACGGCACATGATCGCCGCCGGCACGCGCGGCGCGATCGTCAACATCTCCTCGATCGGGGGCCGCCAGCCCACCCCCGGCATGGGCGCCTACGAGTCGAGCAAGGCCGCCGTCGACGCGCTCACGCGCTGGGCCGCGATCGAGCTGGCCGCCTCCGGCATCCGCGTCAACGCGGTCGCCCCCGGACCCGTCGACACCCCGATGATGAAGCTCGGGATGCCGGAGGGCTCGCCGATGCGGGAGGGATGGCTGTCGCGCATCCCGCTCAAGCAGTTCGCCGACCCCGCGCAGGTCGCCGCGGCGGCGGTGTTCCTCGCCTCCCCCGACGCCGCCGACATCACCGGGGTCAGCCTCCCCGTCGACGGCGGCCAGCTGCTGGCCTGAAAGGACGGACATGACGACCCCCACCACGACCCGGGCGGCCGTGCTCACCGCGCACGGCGAGCCGCTCGACCTGCAGGAGCTGCCGCTTCCCGCCCCCGAACCGGGTGCGGCCATCGTGCGCATCGGCTGCTCCACGCTGTGCGGCACCGACATCGAGATCTGGTCGGGGAAGATGAGCTTCCCCGGGATGCTGCCGATGGTGCTCGGCCACGAGATGGTCGGCGAGATCGTCGCCCTCGGCGAGGGCACGCGCGATGCGCTCGGTCGCGAGCTGAAGCCCGGCGACCGCATCGGCTGGTCGGAGTCGACGTGCGGCGAGTGCTTCGGCTGCGTCGTGCTGCGCGAGCCCGTGCACTGCGCGAACCGGGGCTACGGCTTCCTGCAGCGCTCCGACGCGCCGCCCTACGCCACCGCAGGGCTCGCCGACTACGCCTACGTGACGCCGGGTGCCGCGAAGCTGCTGCTGCCCGGATCGGTGAAGGACACGTGGGCGTCGATGGCGGGGTGCGCCGCCAAGACCGTGCTGCGCGCGTTCGAGCGCACCGGCCGCATCCGTCCCGGCGCGACGATCGCCGTGCAGGGCTCGGGCGCTCTGGGCATCTTCGCCACGGCGGTCGCGAAGGTCTCGGGAGCCGGGCGCGTCATCACGATCGGCGCCCCCGCCGCGCGGCTCGACCTGGCCCGCCGCTTCGGCGCCGACGAGGTCGTCGACATCGCAGGCGGCGACGTCGCAGACCGCGTGCTGGAGCTGACAGCCGGCCGCGGCGCCGACCACGTCTTCGACTTCGCGGGCGCGCCGAGCGTGGGCCCCGAGGCGATCGGGATGGCGGCCCGCCGGGGCACGGTGACCGTCGTCGGCTCGACCGGCCCCGCCGGCGACGTGTTCGAGCTCAGCGCGATCATGGGCAAGGAGCTCACGGTGGTCGGCTCGCTCAACGGCGACATCGCCGACTACGCGCGGGCGATCGAGTTCTTCGGGGCGTTCGGCGACCGCTTCGGGTGGGACGACCTGTTCAGCGCACCGGTCGGCCTTGCGGAGGCGTCGGCGAAGATCGCGTCGATGGAGCACCTCGGCGAGGTCAAGGCGGTCATCGATCCGCGGCTCGACGCCCCGGCCGAGGCGGTGACGGCATGACCCTCGAGCGCCGGCCGATCGGCACGAGCGGGCTGGAGGCATCCGTCTTCTCCCTCGGCTCGTGGCACACGTACGACCGCATGCACTTCGGCGACGCCGTCGCGATGGTCCGCGAAGCGGTCGACGCGGGCGTGAACCTCTTCGACGTGGGAGTGTATGCCGCTGCGGGCATGCCCCCCGTCTTCACCGACGTGCTGTTCTCGGCGATCGTGCGCGCCGCGGGTCTGGAGCGCGACGAGTGGATGCTGTCGAGCAAGCTGTGGCTGGAGGGGTACGGCCCCGAGGGCTTCGGACCGCAGCTGGAGAACGCCCTGTTCCGCGTCGGCGAGGAGTATGCCGATCTCGTGATCCTCGGAGACCTGCGCGACTGTGCCGTGGACCTGCGCGACCTCGTCGTCGATCTGGCGGGGCTCGCCGAGGCGGGACTCATCCGCGCATGGGGCGTCAACAACTGGTCGGCGGCGACCGTGCAGCGGCTGATCGACCTCGCCGCCGAGGAGGGGGTCCCCGGCCCCCAGCTCGCGCAGCTCAAGTACTCGGTGGCCCGGCGGTCGATCCCCGACGGCGAGCCCTTCCAGCCGCTGTGGGGGCAGGGGCTGACGCTGCAGGCCTCCGACGTGATGGAGGGCGGCATCCTCGCCGGAAAGTCGTCGCCGACCCGCCAGATCGGTCGCGATCCGGGCGGCATCCGCGAGCGCATCGTCGCGCACGTCCCCGAGTTCGTCTCTCTCGCCGAGAGCCTGGACGCCGCGCCCGCGCAGCTCGCGATCGCCTTCACCCTCACCCACCCCGCGCTCACCACGACGCTGTTCGGCGCGACGAGCGTCGAGCAGCTGCGCGCCAACCTCGCTGCCGCCGACCTCGTCGCGCGCGTCGGGGCCGCAACGCTGCGCGAGCTCGTCGCGCCGTTCTGGGTCGACCGCGGCGTCGTGAATCCGGAAGGACCGTGAACCTCCGGGCGTCGAACGAGGCCCCGCACCGGTCGTTGAGCGAGGACGCGCGTAGCGCGGCCGAGACGAAACGCAGCGACCGAGACATGTTTCGATGCGCGGCCTACGGCCGCCACCGGGCAGACGGCAGCGACCGCTCCTCGTACGCTCGCTGCATATCGTCTCGCTCCGCTCGCTCGACGACCGCTACGGAAGGGAACCTGACATGACCGCGCCCGCGACAGGGCAGCCGCAGCTGCCGCCCGTGCCGTTCGACCCCGAGATCCAGGCCGTGCTCGACGCGATGCCGGCGCAGCCGCCGCTCACCCGCGACACGCTGCCGCGCGCCGGGGTCGACACCCTGTTCCCCGCGAACGACGCCGTGATCGGCGACCGGGCGATCGATTGGGAGGACCGCGTCGTCCCGGGCCCCGCCGGCGCCCCCGACCTCGAGGTGACGGTCTACCGGCCGCGGGGGCGCTCGGCCGACGCGCTGCCCGCGGTCTACAACATCCACGGCGGCGGGATGATCGTCGGGCACCGCTCGTGGGAGGCGGCGCGCGTGGTCGACCTCGTCGACGAGCTCGGCATCGTCGGCGTGAACGTGGAGTACCGCCTCGCGCCCGAGCATCCGTACCCCGCCGGCGTGGAGGACTGCTACGCGGGCTTCGTGTGGCTGCACGCGAACGCGTCGGCGCTCGGTGTGGACCCCGAGCGCATCGTCGTGATGGGCGGGAGCGCCGGCGGCGGATTCGCGGCGGCCGTGGCACTGCTCGCGCGCGACCGCGGAGGACCCCGCATGGCGGGGCAGCTGCTGTTGTGCCCCATGCTCGACAACACGAACTCGACGCTCGCAAGCCTGCAGTACGACGGCATCGGCACGTGGCAGCGCGACGCGAACCTGCTCGCGTGGTCGTGCGTGCTCGGCGACGAGCTCGCCTACAGCGTCGACGCGCCCGCGCACGCGTCGCCGGCGCGCGCGATCGAGCTCTCCGGTCTGCCGTCGGCGTTCGTCGAGGTCGGCGCGGCGGAGATGTTCCGCGACGAGGACGTCGAATACGCGAGCCGGATCTGGGCGACCGGCGGTCAGGCCGAGCTGCACGTGTGGGCCGGCGGATGCCACGGCTTCGACATGTACATGCCCGACTCCGAGATCGCGCGCGCGGCGCTGGCGACGCGGTCGTCGTGGCTGCGCCGCGTGCTGGGGGTGTGACGTGACCGATGCGGCGCCGCGTGTGCGCCCCGTGCCGTACGACCCCGAGCTCGAGCCCGGGCTCGCCGCCTTCCTCGAGCTCGTCGAGGCGATCCCGCTGCGCGCCGACACGATCCACGCGAACCGCGACCACTTCGCGACGATCATCCCGTCCATCGAGTCCCAGGTCGAGGGCCGTGTCGTGACGTGGGAGGACCGCGTCGTCCCTGGCCCGTCGGGTGCGCCCGACGTCGAGGTGACGATCGTGCGACCCGCGGATGCGGCATCCTCCCCCGGCCCGGGAGTGCTGTCGATCCACGGCGGCGGCATGGTGCTCGGCACCCGCTTCTTCGGCACGCCCGAGCTCGTCGACCTCGCCGAGCGCTTCGGCGTGACGGGCGTGGCGGTCGAGTACCGGCTCGCCCCCGAGCATCCCGGCCCGGCGCAGGCGGAGGACTGCTACGCGGCGCTCGTGTGGATGGCGGCGCACGCCGCCGAGCTCGGCATCGACCCCGCGCGCATCGTGGTGTCGGGCGCGAGCGCGGGCGGCGGACTGTCGGCCGCCGTGGCGCTCATGGCCCGCGACCGCGGCGGGCCGGAGCTTGCAGGCCAGCTGCTCGGGTGCCCGATGCTCGACGACCGCAACGAGACGGTGTCGGCGCGCCAGTACGACGGCATCGGCGCGTGGGACCGCAACAACAACGACACCGCGTGGGACGCGATCTGCGGCACCGACCGGTTCACCCACCGCGTGTCGCCGTACACAGCCCCGGCACGCGCCGCCGACCTGTCGAACCTGCCGCCCGCGTTCGTCGAGGTGGGTGCGGCCGAGACGTTCCGCGACGAGGCCGTGGCGTACGCGACCGGCATCTGGGCGACCGGCGGCCAGGCCGAGCTGCACGTGTGGGCGGGGGCGTATCACGGGTTCAGCGGCTTCTCCCCCGACGCGTCCGTGTCGCGGGCCGCGA
>JASGDZ010000245.1:0-19332 GCA_047606835.1 Microbacterium sp.
CGATCTTCCGCATCGACCACTACCTCGGCAAGGAGACGGTGCAGAACATCCTCGCGCTGCGCTTCGCCAACGAGCTGTACGAGCCGATCTGGAACCGCAACTACGTCGACCACGTGCAGATCACGATGGCCGAGGACATCGGCGTCGGCGGGCGGGCCGGCTACTACGACGGCATCGGCGCGGCACGCGACGTCATCCAGAACCATCTCCTGCAGCTGCTCGCGCTCACCGCGATGGAGGAGCCCATCTCCCTCGACGCGCGCGACCTGCGCGCCGAGAAGGAGAAGGTGCTCGCGGCCGTGACGCTGCCGGCCGATCTGTCGCTCGCGACCGCGCGGGGCCAGTACGCCGGCGGATGGCAGGGCGGCGAGAAGGTGCGCGGCTTCCTCGAAGAGGACGGGATGGCGCCCGACTCCACGACGGAGACCTACGCCGCCGTCAAGCTCGAGATCGCGACGCGCCGCTGGGCGGGGGTGCCCTTCTACCTGCGCACCGGCAAGCGGCTGGGCCGACGCGTCACCGAGATCGCGGTGGTGTTCAAGCGCGCGCCGGAGCATCTCTTCAGCCGCGCGCAGACGAGCGAGCTCGGCCAGAACGCGCTCGTCATCCGCGTCCAGCCCGACGAGGGCGTGACGATCCGGTTCGGCTCGAAGATCCCCGGATCCGGCACGTACGTGCGCGACGTCACGATGGACTTCGGCTACGGCCACGCGTTCACGGAGGCGAGCCCCGAGGCGTACGAGCGGCTCATCCTCGACGTGCTCCTCGGCGACCCTCCGCTGTTCCCGAGGCACGAGGAGGTCGAGCTCTCGTGGCGCATCCTCGACCCGATCGAGCGGTTCTGGGCAGAGCTCGACGCCTCAGGGGCGCGCGCGCCGCTGGAGCAGTACAGCCCCGGCTCATGGGGGCCGGCCTCGGCCGACGCCCTGCTCGCCCGCGACGGCCGTGTCTGGAGGCGTCCATGATCATCTCGCTGCCCGACACGACCGTCAGCACGATCGCCAAGACCCTCGTCCAGGTGCGAGAGGAAGGCGGTGCGGTCGCTCTCGGCCGCGTGCTCACGCTCATCATCTCGTCGAAGCACGGCACGCACGAAGACGCGATCGAGGCGGCCAACGACGCGTCGCGCGAGCATCCGATGCGCGTCATCGTGCTCACGCTCGACCGCGACGCGAACACCGAGCCGCGTCTGGATGCCGAGATCCGCGTGGGCGGAGACGCCGGGGCCAGCGAGGTCGTCGTGCTGCACGCCTTCGGCGCCGCGGCCAGCAACGCGGAGAGCCTCGTCACCGGCCTGCTGCTGCCGGACGCGCCGGTGGTGGCGTGGTGGCCCGCCGACACTCCCCCTGTGCCGTCGGAGTCGGCGGTCGGGCGGATGGCGCAGCGGCGGATCACGGATGCCTCCCGGCACGAGGATCCCGCGGCCTGGGCGCACGAGCTCGGGACCCAGCACGCTCCCGGAGACACCGACTTCGCATGGACCCGCATCACGCGCTGGCGCGAGCAGCTGGCCGCGGTGCTCGACCAGCCGCCGTACGAGCCGGTGCTCTCCGCCGAGGTGAAGGGGGCCGCCGACTCTCCGTCCACGGGACTCCTCGCGGCGTGGCTGCGCCTCAAGCTCGACGTGCCGGTGAGCTACGAGTACCTCGACGCGTCGCAGTGGGAGCACGGCATCCGATCGGTGCGCCTGCGTCGCTCCAGCGGCGACATCGTGCTGGAGCGGCCCGTGCCGGGCAGGGCAGTGCTGAGCCAGCCCGGTCAGCCCTCCCACGAGCTCGCGTTCCCGCGCCGCACGCTGCGCGAGTGCCTGGCCGAGGAGTTGCGCGGCCTTGACCCCGACCTCCTGTATGGTCGAGTCATCACAGAGGGCTGGGAGCTCCTCGGTCCACCGAAGACGCAGGAGTGACATGACGACATCGCCTGAATGGGTGACCGCGCGGCGGGTCGTCGTGAAGGACGATCCGGCGTGCGTCGCGCGGACGGTCGCGAAGCGCCTCGTCTGCAAGCTCGTCGCATGGACCGGGCGCGGCCGGATCGTGCACCTCTCGCTCACCGGCGGATCGACGGGCATCGCCACGCTGCGCGCGGTGGCTGAGCACCCCGACGTCGCCGGCATCGACTGGTCGCTCGTGCACTTCTGGTGGGGCGACGAGAGGTTCGTGCCGCGCACGCACGCCGACCGCAACGCGCTGCAGGCGCGCGAGGCGCTGCTCGACCGCGTCGACGCGCCCGCGGGGAACATCCACGAGATGGCGAGCACCGACGACGGTCTGGGCCTCGACGAGGCCGCCGCCGCCTACGCGGAGGAGCTCGCCCGCTTCGGCACCGCGGAGCACCCGTGGCCGTCGTTCGACGTGTGCCTGCTGGGGGTGGGCCCCGACGCGCACATCGCGTCCCTGTTCCCCGACCGCGGCGAGATCCGCATCGTGGACGCCGCGACCGCCGCGGTGCGCGACTCCCCCAAACCGCCGCCGGAGCGCATCACGCTCACCCGCCCCGTCATCAACTCGTCAGAGCGCGTGTGGATGGCGCTCGCCGGTGCCGACAAGGCATCCGCCCTCGGCCTCGCCCTCGCCGGCGCGAGCTATGTCAGCGTGCCCGCCGCCGGCGCCAAAGGGCGCAGGCACACGGTCCTGTTCGTCGACACCGCGGCGGCGGCCCAGGTGCCGCCCGAGCTCATCGAGCGGGACTGACGGACGCTGGGGCGGCAGCGGGCGCTAGACCTGACCGCGGCGCTCGCGCAGCTGCTGCAGGGCGTCGTCGAGAAGGGCCTCGGCCTCTGCCTCGGTGCGGCGCTCCTTCACGTACGCGAGGTGCGTCTTGTACGGCTCGGTCTTCGCGAGGGCGGGCGGGTTGTCCTTGTCGCGGCCGGCCGGCAGCCCCGAGTGCGGGTGGTCGATGATCTCCG
Organism: Microbacterium sp.; assembly: GCA_047606835.1. Lineage (GTDB taxonomy): Bacteria > Actinomycetota > Actinomycetes > Actinomycetales > Microbacteriaceae > Microbacterium. The sequence continues at coordinate 2,909 of JASGDZ010000245.1, forward strand.
GGATCTCCTCGTCGGGGAGGTTCGCCGCGAAGTAGCGGACGGTCTCGTTGCCCAGGGCGTCCCAGTACGTCACCGCCACGCGCTCGGCGTGGAAGCCGTGGTCCTGCTCGCCCATCGGGCCGGCACCCACCCGGGTGCCGCGGATCGCGTTGCCGCCGGTCGCCATGTCAGACTCCGTTGAACTTGGTGATGAGGCCGAGTGCCACGATCGACACGAACCAGACGAGCGCGAGCACCACGGTGAAGCGGTTGAGGTTGCGCTCGGCGAGGCCGGAGGAGCCGAGGGTCGACGACATCCCACCGCCGAACATGTCGGAGAGCCCGCCTCCGCGCCCCTTGTGGAGCAGGATCAGCAGCGTCAGCAGAAGGCTGGTGATGCCCAGCAGCACCTGCATGATGAACTCGAGAATCTCCACGGAGCAAGCCTTTCACCGCGATCCAGCGGATCGCACACAATCGCCAAGTATACCGTCAGACGCCGACGTGCTTCTGGTAGCGGATGATCGCCGCGAACTCGTCGACGACGATGCTCGCGCCACCGACGAGCGCGCCGTCGACGTCGGGCTCGCGCATGAAGCTCGCGATGTTGGCCGCCTTCACCGATCCGCCGTACAGCACGCGCGTGCGCGCGGCCGCCTCGTCGCCGAGCTTCTCGGCCAGGACGACACGCAGCGCACCGCAAACCTCCTGCGCCTGCTCGGGCGACGCCACCTGTCCGGTGCCGATCGCCCAGACCGGCTCATACGCGACGACGATCTCCGCATCGGTCGGCACTGCCTCGACAGCGGCCTGCAACTGCGCGATCGACACCGCGGTCGGCCCCGACTCCTCGCGCTGCTCGAGCGTCTCGCCGACGCAGATGACGGGGACGAGCCCGTTGCGCAGCGCCGCCTGCACCTTGGCCGCGACGACCTCGTCCGTCTCGGCGTGGTACTGGCGCCGCTCGGAGTGCCCCACGATGACGTACTTCACCTGGAGCTTCGCGAGGAACTGCCCGGAGACCTCCCCGGTGTAGGCGCCCGACTCGTGCACCGACACGTCCTGCGCGCCGAGCGAGAACGCGATGCGGTCGGCGTCGACGAGCGTCTGCACGCTGCGCAGATCGGTGAACGGCGGGAAGACGCCCACCTCCACGCTGCCGCTGTCGTGCCCCGCGTCGCGCAGCGACCAGTTGAGCTTCTGGACGAACGCGACCGCCTGCAGGTGGTCGAGGTTCATCTTCCAGTTGCCCGCGAGGAACGGGGTTCTGCCTACTGCCATCCGAGGACCTCCAGTCCGGGGAGCTTCTTGCCTTCGAGGAACTCCAGGCTGGCGCCGCCGCCGGTGGAGATGTGCCCGAACTCGTCGTCGCGGAAACCGAGCTGACGCACCGCAGCCGCGGAGTCGCCGCCTCCCACGACGCCGAGCCCGTCGACCTCGGTGAGCGCCTGCGCGACGGCCTTGGTGCCGGCCGCATACGGCGCCAGCTCGAACACGCCCATCGGGCCATTCCAGAACACGGTCTTCGAGTTGCGCACGGCGTCGGCGAACAGGCGTGCGGTCTCGGGCCCGATGTCCAAGCCCAGCCCGTCGGCGCCGAAGGCCGTCTCCTCCAGAGCGCTCGCGGGCGCGACGACGTGCTCGGCGTCGGCCGAGAACGCGGCGGCCATGACGGCATCCACCGGCAGCACGAGCTCGACGCCGCGTTCCGCCGCGTCCGCGAGGTAGCCGCGCACGGTGTCGAGCTGGTCCTCCTCGAGGAGGCTCTTGCCCACCTCGAAGCCCTGCGCCTTGAGGAACGTGAACATCATGCCGCCGCCGATGCACAGCCTGTCCACGCGCGGCAACAGGTGCGAGATGACACCGAGCTTGTCGCTGACCTTCGACCCGCCCAGCACCACGGTGTACGGCCGCTCGGGCTTCTCGGTCAGGCGGTCGAGCACGTCGACCTCCTTCTCGATGAGGCGGCCGGCGGCCGAGGGCAGGAGCTCGGCGAGGTCGTAGACGGATGCCTGCTTGCGGTGCACGACGCCGAAGCCGTCGGAGACGAGCACGTCGCCCAGCTGCGCCAGCTGCTCGGCGAACGCGTGCCGCGTCGCGTCGTCCTTCGCGGTCTCCCCCGGGTTGAAGCGGAGGTTCTCGATCACCGCGACGTCGCCGTCGCCCAGGGCCGCGACGGCGTCGCGCGCCGACTCGCCCACCGTGTCGAGTGCGAAGGCGACGGGCTTGCCGAGCAGCTCGGACAGCCGCTGCGCGACCGGCGCGAGACTGTACTCCGCGTCGGGCGCACCGTCGGGCCGGCCCAGGTGCGAGCATGCGACGACGCGCGCGCCCTGGTTGATCAGCTCGTTCAGCGTGGGCAGCGCCGCACGCACGCGGCCGTCGTCCGTGATGACTCCGTCCTTCAGCGGGACGTTGAAGTCGACGCGGACGATGACGCGCCTGCCTGCGAGCGACCCCTCCGACTGCTCGAGCGAGTCGAGGGTGCGCAGTGCCATCTCGGTCAGAGCTTCTCGGCGACGAGCTCGGTGAGGTCGACGAGGCGGTTGGAGTAGCCCCATTCGTTGTCGTACCACGCCGACACCTTGACGAGGTTGCCGCTGACGTTGGTCAGACCCGCGTCGAAGATCGACGAGTACGGGTCGTGCACGATGTCGGTCGACACGATCGGGTCGGTGTTGTACTTGAGGTACCCGACCAGCTGCCCCTCGGCGGCAGCGGCCTCGTAGGCCGCGTTGATGGTCTCTTTCGTGAGGCCCTCGGTCGGGGTGATGATGGTGAGATCGACGATCGAGCCGGTGGGGATCGGCACGCGGTAGGACGAGCCGCTCAGCTTGCCGTTGAGCTCGGGCAGCACCAGGCCGATGGCCTTGGCGGCGCCCGTCGAGGCGGGCACGATGTTCAGCGCGGCCGCGCGGGCGCGGTGCAGGTCGCCGTGGGGTCCGTCCTGCAGGTTCTGGTCGGCGGTGTAGGCGTGCGCGGTCATCATGAATCCGCGCTCGATGCCGAAGGCGTCGTTGAACACCTTCGCGAGCGGCGCGAGGCAGTTGGTCGTGCACGACGCGTTGGAGATGATGTGCATCGTCTCCGGGTCGTAGACGCCGTCGTTCACGCCCATCACGAACGTGCCGTCGACGTCGGTGCCCGGCGCCGAGATCAGCACCTTCTTGGCGCCGCCGTCGACGTGCTTGCGAGCGTCCACGGCCTTCGTGAACCGGCCCGTCGACTCGATGACGACATCGACGCCCAGGTCGCCCCACGGAAGGTTCGCGGGGTCGCGCTCCTCGAAGACCTTGATGGTCTTGTCGCCCACGGTGATCGAGTCGCCGGTGTACGAGACGTCGACGCCGAGGCGGCCGCCGACGGAGTCGTACTTGAGGAGATGAGCGAGCGTCTTGTTGTCGGTGAGGTCGTTCACCGCCACGATGTCGAGGTCTGCGCCCTGCTCGAGGGCCGCCCGAAGGTAGTTGCGTCCGATGCGGCCGAAGCCGTTGATCCCGATCTTGACCGTCACGGATCTCTCCTGGTGTGTCGTGCGCGAGTGCGCGGCTTGAAGCGGTGGACAACGCAGTCCCGGCGGTCGTCCCGCCGGGACATCCGCACCAGCTATGACAGTACCAGCAGGCCCGCGCTCTGCTCACGGGCGACGGCGAACCGATCCTGCACGTTGGCCCAGTTCGCGATGTTCCAGAACGCCTTGACGTAGTCGGCGCGCACGTTCTTGTAGTCGAGGTAGTACGCGTGCTCCCACACGTCGAGCAGGAGCAGCGGGACCGTGCCCGCGGCGAACTGCGACTGCTGGTCGAAGAACTGCTGGATGATGAGGTTCTCCCCGATCGAGTCCCAGAACAGGCCCGCCCAGCCGGAGCCCTGCACGCCGAGCGCGGCGGCGGTGAAGTGCGCCTGGAACTTGTCGAACGAGCCGAAGTGGTCGTCGACCGCCGACTCGAGGTCGCCGGTGGGCTTGTCGCCGCCGTCCGGCGAGAGGTTGGTCCAGAAGATCGAGTGGTTGGTGTGCCCGCCCAGGTTGAACGCAAGGTCCTTCTCCAGCTTGTTGACGTTGGCGAAGTCGCCGGACTCGCGCGCCGCGGCGAGCTGCTCGAGCGCCGTGTTCGCACCCGTCACGTACGCCTGGTGGTGCTTGTCGTGATGCAGCTGCATGATCGTCGCACTGATGTGCGGCTCCAGAGCCGCGTAGTCGTACGGGAGGTCGGGCAGCGTGTAGGTCGCCATGTTCGCTTCTTCCTTTCGAGGCCGCGCGTCTCGCGGCTGCGATCGTCGAGCACGCCCCTGAGCGGAGCCGCCCGGTCGGTTTCATCCTATCCAGCGGCAACGCGCCGGCGCCGGGGTTGCTTCCCGATGTGACGGCCGGCGTCAGACGTCATCGTCGTCCACGGGCACGTTCGCCTCCGTGCCCGGGATGCCGTCCGCCTCCGCCTTCTTGTCGGCCATGGCGAGCAGCCGGCGGATGCGGCCGGCGACGGCATCCTTCGTCAGGGGCGGGTCGGCGTGGTGGCCGAGCTCGTCGAGACTCGCGTCGCGGAACGCGAGACGCAGCTCCCCCGCCTCGTGCAGGTGATCCGGGGTTTCCGCGCCCAGGATCTCCAGCGCGCGCTCGACACGCGCGCACGCGGCGACGGCCGCCTGCGCCGAGCGGCGCAGGTTGGCGTCGTCGAAGTTCACGAGCCGGTTCACCCCGGCGCGCACCTCGCGGTGCTGCCGCAGCTGCTCCCACTGCGCGGCGGTCCCGGTGGCGCCGATGGCGGTGAGCGTGGCACGGATCGCCTCGCCGTCGCGGACCACGACGCGCGACACGCCGCGCACCTCGCGGGCCTTCGCGCCGACGCCGAAGCGGTGCGCCGCGCCGACGAGCGCCATCGCCGCCTCCGGGGTCGGACAGGACACCTCGAGCACCGCCGAACGACCCGGCTCGCTGAGCGTGCCACCGGCGAGGAACGCGCCGCGCCAGATGGCGGCAGCGGCTTCCCTGGAGCCGGCGATCAGCCGGTTGGGCAGTCCCCGCACGGGACGGCGGCGCTGGTCGAGCAGGCCCGTCTGACGCGCGAGCGTCTCACCGCCGTCGACGACCCGCACGACCCAGTGCGGGCCCTGCCGCGGTCCGGACGCCTGCACCTCTTTGACGTCGGGGCGCACGCCGTACAGCTCGACGAGGTCGCGCGCGACGCGACGCACCAGGTCGGGCGAGTCCACCTCCGCCTCCACCGCGACGCGGCCCGCGATCGAGTGCAGCCCGCCGGAGAAGCGCAGCAGCGTGGTCAGCTCTGCGGCCCGGGCGGCGGGCCGCCCGTCGCGCGCGGCGATCAGCTCGGCCTTCACGTCGGCGGTCAATGACACGGTGCTCCTCGGTCTCGGCGGCGCGCTCGGGCGGATGCGAGCCGAGCGTCAAGCCTACTCGCGGCCCAGGTCGCGGTGTCGCACGCGCACCGCGACCCCGGGCTCGGCGCGCAGCCGCGCAGCCAGCTCCAGGGCCGTCACGACCGACCTGTGCTTGCCGCCCGTGCACCCCACCGCGACGGTCGAGTGCCGCTTGTTCTCGCGCTGGTATCCCTCCAGCACGGGATGCAGCGCCCGGGCGTACGCGTCGATGAACTCACGGGCACCCGGCTGCGCCAGCACGAAGTCGCGCACCTGCGCGTCGGCGCCGGTCAGCGCCCGCAGCTCCTCGTTCCAGAACGGGTTCGGCAGGAAGCGCATGTCGGCGACGAGGTCCGCGTCGGGGGGCAGCCCGTACTTGAAACCGAAGCTCAGCACGGTGAGGGTGTGCCGCGCCTGCCCTTCGTCGGAGAAGAGGTCGGAGACCCGCGTCACGAGCTGGTGGATGTTGTAGCCCGACGTGTCGACGGTGAGGTCGGCGCTCTCGCGCACCGGCGCCAGCAGCCTGCGCTCGAGATGGATGCCGTCGAGGATCGTGCCGTCGCCCTGCAGCGGATGCGGACGGCGCACGGCCTCGAACCGCCGCACGAGCACGTCGTCGGAGGCATCCAGGAACACGACCCGCACCTGCCGCGCATCGCGTAGCGCACGGGTCACCTCGGGGAGCGCCGCGAACATCTCCCCGCCGCGCACGTCGATCACCGCCGCGACCTTGGGGAGGGCGGCGGACGCGACGCCGGACAGGTCGAACAGCGGCTTGAGCATCTGCGGCGGGAGGTTGTCGACGACGTACCAGCCGAGGTCCTCCAGCGCGTCGGCCGTCGTGGATCTGCCCGCGCCCGACATGCCGGTCACGATGAGCACTTCGCTGGCTCCCTGCCGCGCTTCGTCCGTCATCGTCTCCCCCGTCGGCCGGCTCTCAGCCTACCGAGGTCGATCGCGGCGTCGCGAGGTGGGCGTGGACGGTCGCGGCGAGCTTCGGGCCGATGCCCGGCAGCTCGGCGATCTCCTCCGGCGTCGCGCGTCTGAGCGCCGCCACGGAGCCGAAGTGGCGCAGCAGCGCCTTGATCCTGGCCTCGCCCAGACCCGGGATCTCGCCCAGCACGGAGGCGATGTCGCGCCCCCGGCGGCGGCGCTGATGCGTGATCGCGAAGCGGTGCGCCTCATCGCGCAGCCTCTGCAGAAGGTACAGCGCCTCGCTCGTGCGCGGCAGGATGACGGGGAACTCCTCGCCCGGCAGCCACACCTCCTCGAGCCGTTTGGCGATGCCGCACAGCGCGATCTCCTCGTGCCCCGCGTCGCGCAGGGCGCGCGCCGCGGCCTCCACCTGCGGCTTTCCGCCGTCGACGACGAGCAGCTGCGGAGGGTAGGCGAAGCGCGGGCGGCGGCGACTCGCGACCACCTCGCCCTCCTCGGTCGCCGGCGGCTCGGGGTCCGGCTCTTCCGGCCGGTCCAGGTATGCGAGCCGCCGCGTCAGCACCTGGCGCAGCGAGTCGGTGTCATCCGTCGTCTCCGCGACCCCGAACGAGCGGTACTGGTCCTTGCGCGGCAGCCCGTCCTCGAAGACCACCATCGACGCGACGACGTTCGTGCCGCCGAGGTGGGAGACGTCGTAGCACTCGATGCGCAGCGGCGCCTCGGCGAGCCCCAGGGCCTCCTGCAGGTCGGTGAGCGCCCTCGTGCGGGCCACGTAGTCGCTCGTGCGGCGCGTCTTGTGCAGGATCAGCGCCTGCTGCGCGTTGAGCGTGGCGGTGCGCAGCAGCTCGGCCTTGCGGCCCCGCTGCGCGACGCGGATCGACACGCGCTTGCCCCGTCTGCCGCTCAGCCATTCCTCGAGCTCGGCGACGCCGTCCGGCAGGGACGGCACGAGCACGGTGCGCGGGATGTCGGCCGCCGACGCGTCGCCGTACGCCCGCTGCAGGATCTGGTCGACGAGCTCGGGCCCGGCGATGTCGATCTCCTTCTCGATCGTCGACGCGCGCACGCCGCGCACACGACCGCCGCGGATCACGAAGTGCTGCACGGCGGCGGCGAGCTCGTCCTCCGCCACCCCGAACAGGTCGGCGTCGGTGTCGGGTGCCAGCACGAGCGCGCTCTTGTTCAGCACGGCGTCGATCGCCGCGAGCCGATCGCGGTATTCCGCCGCGGCCTCGTAGTCCATCGCGGCGGAGGCCTCCTGCATCCGCCGCGTGAGCTCCCGGGTGAAGCGCCGGTCGCCGCCGGACATGAATGCGACGAAGTCCAGGACGATGGCCCGGTGCTCCTCGATCGTGACGCGCATCGAGCAGGGCCCGCCGCAGCGGCCGATCTGCCCGGGGAAGCACGGCCGCCCGGTCGCCATCGCCTTCCGGTACGACGCGTCGGAGCACGTGCGGATCGGGAAGGCCTTGATCATCAGGTCGATCGTGTCGTGCACCGCCCACACCTTGGGGTAGGGCCCGAAGTACTTGGCCCCCGGGATGCGGCGGTTGCGGGTGACGATCACGCGGGGCGCCTCGTCGGCGAGCGTGATCGCGAGGAAGGGGTACGACTTGTCGTCCTTGTAGCGCACGTTGAAGGGCGGCGAGAACTCCTGGATCCACATGTACTCCAGCTGCAGGGCGTCGACGTCGCTCGCGACGACGGTCCACTCGACGGATGCCGCGGTCGTCACCATGCGGCGCGTGCGCTCGTGCAGCGTGTGCAGGGGCGCGAAGTAGTTCGACAGCCGGGAGCGCAGGTTCTTCGCCTTGCCGACGTACAGCACGCGGCCCTCGTGGTCGAGGAACCGGTACACCCCCGGGTTGGTCGGGATCTCGCCCTGCCTCGGCTTGTACGACACCGGCGACGTGCGCACCGCATCGAGCGGCATGCGCGAGGCGGTCTCGGGCTTGGCCATGGCCTCAGCCGGCCTTGCGCTGCGGCGCGGGGGCGCCGAGCACCTCCGCCAGGAACGCGCCGGTGTGGCTGCCCTCGACCCGCGCGACCTGCTCGGGCGTGCCGGTGGCGACGACCTCCCCGCCGCCGGAGCCGCCCTCCGGGCCGAGGTCGATGACCCAGTCCGCGGACTTGACGACGTCGAGGTTGTGCTCGATCACGATGACGGTGTTGCCCTTGTCGACGAGTCCGTTCAGCACCTCCAGCAGCCGCGCCACGTCTTCGAAGTGCAGACCCGTGGTCGGCTCGTCGAGCACATAGACCGAGCGGCCGCTGGAGCGCCGCTGCAGCTCGGTCGCGAGCTTGACGCGCTGCGCCTCGCCGCCGGACAGGGTGGTCGCGGACTGGCCGAGCCGCACATAGCCGAGGCCGACGTCGACGAGGGTCTTGAGGTAGCGGTGGATCGCCTGGATCGGCTCGAAGAACTCGGCCGCCTCGGCGATCGGCATCTCCAGCACTTCGGCGATGTTCTTGCCCTTGTAGTGCACCGCGAGGGTGTCGCGGTTGTAGCGCTTGCCGTGGCAGACCTCGCAGTCGACGTACACGTCGGGCAGGAAGTTCATCTCGATCTTGATGGTGCCGTCGCCGGAGCACGCCTCGCAGCGGCCGCCTTTGACGTTGAAGCTGAAGCGCCCGGGCTGGTAGCCGCGCACCTTCGCCTCTGTCGTCTCGGAGAAGAGCGTGCGGATGCGGTCGAACACGCCCGTGTACGTCGCCGGGTTGGAGCGCGGCGTGCGGCCGATGGGCGCCTGGTCGACGTGCACGACCTTGTCCAGGTTGTCGAGGCCCGTGACGCGCGTGTGCTTGCCGGCGACACGGCGCGCGCCGTTGAGCTTCGTCGCGAGCACTTCGTAGAGGATGCCGTTCACGAGCGACGACTTGCCCGATCCGCTGACGCCCGTGACCGCTGTGAGCACGCCGAGCGGGAAGTCGACGGTGACGTTCTTCAGGTTGTTCTCGCGCGCGCCGACGACCGTCAGCAGTCGCTTGCGGTCGACGCGACGGCGCGTGGCGGGCGGCGCGATCCCGCGGCGGCCGGAGAGGTAGTCGCCGGTGAGCGACGCGCGCTCGGCCAGCAGGGCGTCCAGCGGTCCGGAGTGCACGACGTTGCCGCCGTCGACGCCGGCGCGGGGGCCGATGTCGACGATCCAGTCGGCGGCGTGGATCGTCTCCTCGTCGTGCTCGACGACGATGAGCGTGTTGCCGAGGCCCTTCAGTTTCAGGAGGGTCTCGATGAGGCGCCGGTTGTCGCGCTGGTGGAGGCCGATCGACGGCTCGTCGAGCACGTAGAGCACACCCGTGAGCCCGGAGCCGATCTGGGTCGCGAGTCGGATGCGCTGCGCCTCGCCGCCCGACAGCGACCCCGCCGACCGGCTCAGGCTCAGGTAGTTCAAGCCCACCTGGATGAGGAAGTCGAGTCGAGCGCGGATCTCGCGCAGCACGGCCGCCGCGATGTGCGCCTCGCGCTCGGTGAGGTCGAGCTTCGCGAAGAACTCCTGCGCGTCGCCGAGGCTCAGCCGCGACGCCTCCGCGATCGAGTGACCGTGCACGAGCACGGCCAGCACCTCGGGCTTGAGGCGGTCGCCATGGCACGCGAGGCACGGCACCTCGCGCAGGTACTCCGACCAGCGCTGGCGCTGCGCGTCGGACTCGGCCTGCACGTACTGGCGCTCGATGTAGGGCACGACGCCCTCGAAGCCCGACGAGTAGCGCATCTCGCGCCCGTACCGGTTCTTCCAGCGCACCGTGACCTTGTAGTTCTCGCCGCGCAGCACGGCATCCCGCACGTTGTCGGGAAGGTCTTTCCACGGCGTGTCGAGCGAGAAGCCGAGGTCGTCGGCGAGCCCCTGCAGCAGCCGCTCGTAGTACTGGAACAGCCCCTTGCCCTGCGTCGTCCACGGGATGAGCACGCCCTCGTTGATCGACAGCTCCTCGTCGCCGAGCATGAGGTCGACGTCGACCGACATCCGCGTGCCGAGCCCCGAGCACGCCGGACACGCGCCGAACGGGGCGTTGAACGAGAACGTGCGCGGCTCGATCTCGGTCAGCTGCAGCGCATGGCCGTTGGGGCACGCGAGCTTCTCGGAGAACGACTGCCACCCGGCTGCCCCCTCCTCGTCGACGAGATTGACCTGCACGATGCCGCCCGCGAGCGCCAGCGCGGTCTCGACCGAGTCGGTCACGCGGCTCAGGATGTCGGGAGCCGCCACGAGCCGGTCCACGACGACGGCGATGTCGTGCTTGTAGCTCTTCTTCAGCACCGGCGGCTCGGCGAGCTGCACGAGCTCGCCGTCGACGATCGCGCGCGAATACCCCTTCGCGCCGAGCTCGCGGAACAGGTCGACGAACTCGCCCTTCTTCTGCGTGACGACGGGCGCGACGATCTGGTAGCGGGTGCGCTCGGGCAGCTCCATGAGCTGGTCGGCGATCTGCTGCACCGTCTGCCGCTGGATGGGCTCGCCGCACTCGGGGCAGTGCGGGATGCCGATGCGCGCCCACAGCAGCCGCATGTAGTCGTGGATCTCGGTGATCGTGCCGACCGTCGAGCGCGGGTTGCGGTTCGTCGACTTCTGGTCGATCGACACCGCCGGGCTGAGACCCTCGATGAAGTCGACGTCGGGTCGGTCGACCTGACCGAGGAACTGGCGCGCATACGCGCTCAGCGACTCGACATAGCGACGCTGTCCCTCCGCGAAGATCGTGTCGAACGCGAGGGATGACTTGCCCGAGCCGGAGAGCCCCGTGAACACGACGAGCGCATCGCGCGGGATGTCGAGGTCCACGTCCTTGAGGTTGTGGACGCGGGCACCCCGGACACTGAGCTTCGACGGGCTGGCGACGGGGACGATGGGCACCGCACAAGTCTAGGTCGGGGCTCCGACACCGGCCCCGGCCGGCCTCGTCCGGGTCTCGGCCGGGCCTCACGATGGCAGGAACGCCGACACAGGCCGTTGCGCGACACACGCATGTGCGTCTGTCGCGCAACGAGCTGTCTCACGTCTGCGGGCCGATCCCCGGCCGCTCGCGCGACATCCTCGGCTCTACTGTCGCGTCACCCCGGAGAAGTTGAGGATGTCGGCGAACGTGAAGGCGCGTGGGTCGGCTCCCGCCCGTTCTGGCGTCGGGGAGACGGTCGGCTGGAACCCCGGCGTGTTCAGCACGGACAGCGGGTCGTTCTGGAGCATGCCCACGAAGGTCTCGGCGACGATGCGCCCGCCGAGCGGGCCGAGCTGGGTCCCGTCGTGGAGCACCTTGGCCTCACGAAGCACGTAGTACCACAGCGGAGTGCGCTCGACCAAGATGCCGCCGCCCGCGCTCAACGCTGCGCGCTCCTTGTCCGGAAGCGGAGGCGGCGCAGGCTGACCGTCCGCAGGCGTGCCGAGAATCTGCCACGACGCCAGCGGCTCGATGCCGAAGTGCGCGGCGAGGGCCTGTCCGCTCGGCAGCCCCAGCATGAGCCCGCGCAGCAGGTTGCGCACGGCGAGGTTGCGCATGACGTCCGCCAGTTGCGGCGGTATCGCTGCATCGTCGGCAGGCAGATCCGCGAGCGGCGGCGTGAGGGCGGTGTCGATCGCCAGTGCCTTGTTGTCGACGGGCACAAGCCTGCCCGTCGTGAAGAACGCGTTGAAGTCGACGACCCAGTTCGAGGCGAGGGGCGCCTTCGTCCGCACCTGCCCGAACGCCTCTGCGAAGGGAGCGTTGATGAACGCGCCAGTCACCCAGTAGGAGCCGCGGACCATGCTGTGCCCGAATCGGTAGGCGCCCACCGAGAACTCGACCGGCATGTGGAACACGCTCGCCACGAACTGCTTCCCCTTGACCGCGGCAAGGGCGTCGTCGACCGCCTGCTGACCGCAGATGCGCGGCAGGAAGTCGTGGAGCACGGCCCACTGATAGTGCCGGATGACCGCGAGCTTTGCGGCGACGAAGATGTCGACCGTCGCTCCCTTCGCCACGAGAGCGTCCACCATCGCGTTGTGGAAGCGCAGCATCGCATGGTGCAGTTGCGAGACGAACAGGTTCTCGTCGTTTCGCGCATCCCCGATCTCGGCGTTGCCCGTCAGCGAGTTGCGCGGCACGTCGAAGTCGGTGTGCACCGTCATGTCGCTGCCACCCGCCCCCGAGGGAGTGTTGGTGCCCAGGACGAACTTGATCGCGGTGCTCGGACCGGACGACGGGAACACGTACTTGCCCGGATCGAGCAGCGGCCCGTTGCCGTAGAGACTGTCCAGATCCAGAGCGGCTGACCGCAGGTTGGGCAGGTTCGTCGCGGAGACCGGCGTATCGATGTCGGACGTCGCGTCCAGCGTGATGTCGTGATCGATGAACTGCCCGAAATACGTGTATCCCGCCGGAATGTCCGTCGTCTCCGACCCGCTGCCCTCGGCCATGGCCTTTCCGAGGTCGACCAGCAGCATCCGCGTCGCCTCGTCCGTGGGAAGGCTCGATGCCTGCCTCACGCTCAGCGGAGAGAGGTATCCGAAGCGATTCCGGATCATCCACATCGGAAACGCGAACAGCGAGACGCGCACACCGTGCAGTCTCCGGATGTCCGGCTTGATGAGGATCCGTCCGATCTCGAGGTCGGGTCCGGGCCCGGCCACCGTCGACTGGATGCGGTCGATGTCGATGCGATTGAGAGTCCGGACGAACGTGTCGATGTCCACCCCGGGTGAGATGCCGAGCTCGCTCAGTCGCCCCTCGACCGCCTCAGACGTGAACTGCTCCACGGCGTCGCCACCGGGAAACCCGATGTCGGCACGTTGGTCCTGCAAGATCGGCTGCACCGTCAGCAGGTCGTCAAAGCTGAGCGCGTCGCGGTCGATGGGCGACATCGGCTTCCCCTTTCGTCCGTATTGTCTCGGTGTCGACGATCCGGAAAGTCAGCGCGCAAGACGCATCCGGGCAATCCCGCCTCGCTCGCACCCCACCGCCCCCTCGGCACCCAACTCCCCCAGGCGTACGCTATCGCCGCGCCGCTGCCGCTGAACGGATGCACGCGAGAATCGAGGGTTAACCCTCGTCCGGTGGACCCGGGCGCCCGGGGGGCGGAAACACCGAGACAGGCCGTTGCGCGTCACACGCACCGACATCTGCCGCGCAGCGAGCTGTCTCGCGGCCGCACGGCCGATCCCCTGCGGAACGCAGGACCTCAGCACAGGCGCCTCTGCGCGCCCCGACTCGACGCTATCCACTGAGGGCGAAGGTGTAGCTGGCCGTCGCAGCGTCGCGATAGGTCTCCCAGCGGATCGTGTATTCTCCCGCAGCGGGGTCGTCGACCGTGAAGCAGAACGGGAAGTCCTCGACATGGTCGCCAACGCCCTGCACCGGGGTCCCGTTGAACTCCGCGGCGACCGACTTGCCATCCGGCTGATCGAGGTAGAGGTTCCACAGCGCGTTCCCGCCCGCGAAGTCCTTCGTCGGAGTGAAGTCCGCCCACACGATGACGCCCAGCTTGTCGTCGACGACTGGCTCGTAGGATACCCACGCCGCGCCGCCCGCGACGCCGCCGCCCGAGCAGGTCCACGGGAGCACCTGCACGGCTGTGACATCGATCCGGTAGTCGGCCTCCTTGATGGTTTCCGAGGCGGGCACGTCGATCGGCTCGATGCCCTCACCGGTAGCCCCAGGCTTGAGCGGCACGAGCCACTGCTTCTGGGTGGCCGCGCCGAACTGCAACACGGCGTCCTCCAGCACGAACGGCTCGGCGGGAGCGTAGAACGAGAGGTCGATCTCGGTCGTCGACTCCGGCACCGCGACCGACGAGATCTGGTGGGCGTTGGCCGGAGCGCCGCTCCCGGTGTCGAGGAAGATCCAGCTGGAGGTGTTGCCGTTGAACGCCTCGGTGTTCGCGGTGTTCTCCACGTCGACGGTCACCACGACGGTGCCCGCCTCCGGGTCGTACACCGCCTTCGTCGGGGTCACCCTGCTGCCCGCGAGCCAGCCCGAGGCGCTCGGAGTCACCTCCTGGACGCCGGTGGGGATGGCCTCGGCATCCGTGGGCGTGAGCTCGACCACCGCAGCGGTCTCGCCGTCGGCCGCGCTCTCGGCGTCCTCGGGTGAAGCCGTCGCGCACGCGCTCAGCCCGAGCACGGCCGCGATGGCGAGGATGGGAAGCGCGGCTCGCCGCGCCCGTCGAAGTATCATCGGCATTGTCTCCCAGCGTGAAGTGATCGATCCCGCTCCCCCCGGATCGTCCAGACACCGCCTGGACGCCCCTCCCGCATGCACCGGGGCGCACCCGAGCGGGCCCCTGCTCGCACGCTAGCGGCACACCCCCTGCCCCCAGGCCGTGCGCGGCGATTTCAAGGGTTAACCCTCGTCGCGGCGCCTGCGCCAAGATGGACGCCATGAGCCCTGCCGCGAGCGTCGCGACCGGCACGTCCCACGCGCAGCAGCACCTGCACCAGGCGTCCCCGCAGGTTTCCGCGCTCAACGTGGCACGCGCCGCGCTGTTCGTCGTGGCGCACGCCGCGCTGTTCGTCGTGGCGCTCGCGCTCGGCGTGCTCGCCGTGGCCACCACGGCGCCGTTCTCGCTCGTGTCGTGGACACGCTATCTCGCGGGCGGCCTCTTCCTCGTCGCGGGATCGATCGCGGCCCTGCGCCGCCCCGACAACCGCACCGGCGCGCTCATGGCACTCGTCGCGATCGGCTACTTCGCCGAGGCGATCGCGGCGGGCTGGGGGCTGCCGCAGGCTTACCTGGCCCTGCTCACCGACATCACGACGCCGCTCATCTTCACGCTCGGCCTCGCGTTCCCGAGCGGCACGCTCACCGCACCGGCGCGCGCCGTGGTCGTCGCGGAGTGGACGGTCGCGCTCGCGGCCCCGGTCGCGTGGATCGCCGTCGGCGAACACAGCCCGGCGATCGGCGCCCTCGCAACGGCGACGGAGGTCGCCGAAGGCGCCCTCGCCGCGCTCATCGTCGGCATGCTCGTGCGGCGCTACCACGGTGCATCCCACCCGCTGCGCCGTGCGGTGCTGCCGGCCTACCTCGTGGGTCTCGCCGCGCTCGCCGCAGGCATCGCCCTCATCGTCGCCGAGCTCGCCGGGATACCGCGCGCCGGACTCAACACGCTCAACGTCGCCCTCGCGGTGCTCAAGGCCGGCCTGCCGATCGCGTTCGTCGTCGGGCTGCTCGGGATGCGGCAGGACCGCGCCGCCGCGGTGATCGCGCAGGCCGCCCTCACCGCGACCCCCGCCGATCTCGAGCGGGCGGCGCGCGACGCGCTCGGCGATCCGCGCGCTCGGCTGCTCCTCGGGACCGGCGAGACCCCCGACGTCGGCGAAGCGGTCACTCCCGTCGTGGTGGGCGACGAGACGCTCGCCCTGCTCGCGCACGACCCCGCGCTGTGCGACGATCCCGAGACCCTGCGCTCGACGACCGCGGCGATCGGGCTCGCGCTGCACAACGCGCGGCTGGTCGACGAGATCGAGACCCGCACCGCCGAACTGCGCGCCGCCGCGGCCCGCCTCGTCGCGGCAACGGATGCCGCACGGCGGCAGGTCGAGCGCGACCTGCACGACGGCGCCCAGCAACGGCTCGTCACGATCGACGTGCGCCTGCGCCTGCTGGAGGGACAGCTCGCCGCGCGCGGCGAGACCGCCGACGCGGAGGCGGTCGGCGTGATCGCCGGCGACCTGGAGAGCGCGCTCTCGGAGCTGCGGCACCTGGCGCACGGCATCCATCCCGTAGACCTCGCCGACGGCGGGCTCGTCGCCGCGGTGCGCGAGCTGGCCGACAGGGCACCGGTTTCCGCGCGCCTCGACGTCGAGGGCGAGACGCACCTCGCGGAACTGGACGAGCCGCTCGCGCGGACGCTGTGGTTCGCCGCCGCGGAGGCGCTGACCAATGTCGCGCGCCACGCGCGGGCGCGCAACGCCGTCGTGCGCGTGTGGAGCGATGAGCGGGCGGCGGGCGTGGCGGTGACCGACGACGGCATTGGCGGCGCCGATGCCGCCGGCATCGGCCTCACCGGGCTCGGCGACCGCGCCCGCGCTCTCGGCGGCGAGCTGCGGATCGAGCCCGCCGAGCCGCGCGGCACGCGCCTGAGCCTGACCGTGCCGCGATGAGCGCGGCCGCGCCCGGCACCGGCCCCGCGGCGGGCTCCGCCTCGACCGGCCCCTCAGCGGCGC